>CBDUBB010000185.1:0-5258 GCA_965365265.1 uncultured Flavobacteriaceae bacterium | reverse complement strand
CAGGCGCAGGTAGGTGTCCTGTACCTCCTTGGAGTTGACCCCGAATTTATGACCAACGTAATCGGTACTTGAAAAACTGATAGAAAGAAAATCGGGGATAATATCGGCTCCCAGCTCCTCCGCTTCAATTGCTTCCAGGGCAAAATCCAGGGTGAGGCTGTTCCCGAAAGGGGTATTCCTCAGTATATCAAAATTCCCATTGGCCTCCCAAAGGGCGGGGAGGTCGTGGGGGAACACCGGAGCTTCCTCACCCTGGAACGGGCTCTCATAGGGTACATCATCCAGGCCGCTTGCGGCATAGGTATTGATATCCCGCAGGGTTTTCCAGGGGGTTTTGTAACGTTCCGCGGCATCCGATTCGTTAAAGGCAGCCACCCAATCCGGAAGGGAATCCATATAGTAGGAGCTGCTGATCCAGTTTCCGGTCTCACCTCCCTCGTACCAGTATGCTGCGTTGGCAAGGTGACCTCCGGGCAATACGGCGCCCCGGTCCTTCTGGGCAATGGCAATTACCCTGGATCGCTTCTGGTGGTGCAATCGCAGCTGATCGGTGATCGTGGTCACCTGGAGGCGATGAGGGGAGTGTTTCCCTGCATCTGAATTTGTGCCTACCGAAGTTTGGGTGGTGTCTCCCACGCAATACACCTGCGCCCCTTTCTCCTTGTCAAACCAACTGTTCCCGATGATTCCATGGCGCGATGGCGTGGTTCCTGTATAGACAGAGGCATGCCCCGGCCCGGTGCTGGTAGGGGCATAGTTGAAATGATGGTCACGGCAGTTAAATCCTTCACCGACCAGGCGTTTAAAACCTCCCTCCCCGTACTGATTCCAGAAACGCGTCAGATAGTCGAAGCGCATCTGGTCTACCATAATCCCCACAACCAGCCGGGGGGGATCCTCAAAGGTGGGAGTTGCCGGCCCTGCCGTGGATTCCCGAATGGTGATCTGCGCTTGGATACTAAGGGATAGCACCAGGGCGACTGCCAGAAGGCCTGCATGGCCCGGAAGGGTTTTGAATTTCATGGAAAGTGCTTTTCATCCAAAAGTACGTATTAATAGAAATGGGCAAAGCCCGCAAGGCTATATGAACATGAATATTCTTATTTTTACCTGCATAAGGGCAAAGCCATCTGAATGAACTACCTCTCCGCTATCGGAAGTTATGCTATAATGGTCCGCGAGGTTTTTAAAAAACCCACCAAATGGACCATCATGAAATCCCTGATCCTCAAGGAGATCGATGAGCTGATCTACGGTTCCATGGGAATTATCATATTCATCTCCTTCTTTATCGGGGGAGTGGTTGCCATCCAGACCGCCCTTAACATCAGCAACCCGCTTATCCCCAGGAACCTCATCGGGTTCGCCACCCGCCAGTCCGTGATCCTGGAATTTGCTCCTACTTTTACGTCCATAATCATGGCCGGGAAAGTGGGCTCCTATATCACTTCCAGCATCGGGACGATGCGCGTGACCGAACAGATCGATGCCCTTGAGGTAATGGGAGTAAATTCCCTGAACTACCTGGTATTCCCGAAGATCATCGCCATGCTTTTTTACCCCTTTGTGGTGGCGATTGCCATGTACATTGGAATCTTTGGCGGATGGATTGCCGGCGTTTTCGGGGGGTTCAGCTCCAGTGCGGATTTCGTGGAAGGCCTGCAACTGGATTTCATCCCCTTTCACGTCACCTATTCCTTCATCAAATCCATAGTGTTCGCCTTCGTCATTGCCACGGTCCCCTCCTACCATGGGTATTATATGAAAGGGGGCGCCCTTGAGGTGGGTAAGGCCGCAACGGTTTCCTTTGTGTGGACCAGCGTGGTGATCATTATCCTGAACTACATCCTCACCCAATTAATGCTCGGCTAATTATGATCGAAGTAACCAACCTGCAAAAATCATTTGACGGTACCCCGGTCCTGAAGGGGATCAGCACCGTATTTGAGCGGGGCAAGACCAATCTGATCATCGGGCAGAGCGGGTCCGGGAAAACGGTTTTCATGAAGTGCCTCCTGGGGCTCATTACCCCCGACGAAGGCACGATCAGCTATGAGGGCAGGGTTTACTCAGAACTCAGCCCTGAGGAACAAAGGGACCTTCGGCAGGAAATGGGGATGGTCTTTCAGGGAAGTGCACTTTTTGACTCCATGACCGTGGAGGGGAACGTGATGTTTCCCCTGGACATGTTTACAAAGCAATCCCGGGCTGAAATGCAGGACCGGGTGGATTTTGTGCTGGAACGGGTCAACCTGGTGGATGCGCACAAAAAATATCCGGCGGAGATTTCCGGGGGGATGCAGAAACGCGTCGCCATTGCCAGGGCTATCGTGATGAACCCGAAATACCTTTTTTGCGATGAGCCCAATTC
Organism: uncultured Flavobacteriaceae bacterium; assembly: GCA_965365265.1. Lineage (GTDB taxonomy): Bacteria > Bacteroidota > Bacteroidia > Flavobacteriales > Flavobacteriaceae > Robiginitalea. Next base: position 2,887 of record CBDUBB010000185.1, on the reverse strand, counting down.
CGGGCTGGACCCTAAAACGGCTATCATCATAGACAACCTCATACAGGAAATTACTCGGGAATACGATATCACCACCGTGATCAACACCCACGACATGAACTCGGTCATGGAAATCGGAGAGAAAATCGTCTTCCTCCAGCATGGGATAAAAGAATGGGAAGGAACCCATCGGGAAATATTCCGGACGGACAACGAGGCCGTAAGCAATTTTGTCTATTCCTCCGACCTGTTTAAAAAAGTCAGGCAGATGTACCTTGAGGAAGAATCCTAACCTCCCGCCACCCGAACCTGCAGCCGTTCATTCTTAAGGCGTATCCGAAGCCATTCGGACAATTTTTTGAGTTCCGCCTGTCGGTTTTGCTCTGAAACGTCCTCCTTCCACCGGATCTCGAAAACGGGAATGGTATCCGTTTTGCTGAAATCGGTTTGGAGGGTATAGGCAAATCCAATACCCGCCAACCCGTCGTAAATGGTCCGTGCCTCAGCCGTAATTTCATCAAAGGGGATCATCCCCTCCGCAAGACCGCTGACCTGTGCGAGTTCCTCTTCCAGAAGTTCTATCCTGCGGTCCTTGTCCAGTAGTTCGGCCTTCTTGGATTCATAGAGTTCATTCACATAGCGGAACCGCGTTGCCATCTCGTCGCTGCCGCCCTGAACCACCCTGAGGTCGGTATCCTGCAGTTCAGAATATTTTTGTTTTTGGGAATTCCATGTGCGTATCACATTCTCGGGAATGCGTTCTTCCCCAATAATGACCAGTTCAATTGCCGAACCTTCTTCCGGGTTGTACTCTACCTGGGTGAGGTTATCCATATAGCGGCCGCTTTCCTTAAACTGATACATCTCCACGGTTTCGTTCAGCAATTGTCGTGCCTGGTTGCGGAACCTGGATTCTTTTAAAACTTTGTAAAAGGTATACCCGGCAGGAACCATCACCAGGATAGCCACCAGGTATGCGATCCGTGAGATAAATTGCCTTCTTTTTGAATCCGCATACCGAACCATGGGAAATCGCAGGATCTTCAGGACCAGGAAGGTTGCGAGGGCGATGAAAATCGTGTTAATGGTAAAAAGGTATAAAGCACCCCAGGCGTACTCCCAGTTGCGGATCGCCAGGCCAAAACCAACTGTGCAGAGAGGTGGCATAAGGGCTGTGGCAATCGCCACTCCAAAGATCACCGTGGCTATGGTCCCCTTCTTGGCCCTTGCGATCACCAGGGCCAGGCCCCCAAAAAAGGCGATGAGCACATCGCGGATATCGGGAGCTGTCCGCGCCAGCAGTTCCGAGGATTCGTCCCGGATGGGAAAAAAGTTAAAAAAGAGAAAGGCTGTAAGTACACTCAAGGAGACCATAATGGCAAAGTTCTTCAGGGACCGCCTCAGGGTAAAGATGTCATTAATAGCAATGGACATCCCGATGCCCAGGATCGGGCCCATAAGGGGGGAAATAAGCATGGCCCCGATAACGACGGCAGTAGAATTTGCATTGAGGCCCACCGAAGCAATGAAAATAGAACATATCAGGATCCAGGCCGTATGCCCCTTGAATGAAATATCCGCTTCTATAGCCTCGCGCGTCGCCTGCTTGTCCGTCTCACGCCGAATATTCAGCAAATCCCTGAGAAAGGAATTCATACTTCCCAGAAGACCTTTGAAATCCTTCTTTACCTCTTCTCCCTTTTCCTGGGTTTTCTGATCGGCCTTCTCCTGTGCCTCCTTCTCGATTTGCTTTTCCCGCTCCTCCTTTGGGTTCATGCCGTGCTGATCTGTTGTTTCCATAAATCTAGATAAAGTCTTCTCCGAATTCCTCCTTTACGCGTGCTACCCATTGTTTAATCTCCTGCTCCCTGGCTTTAGGCAGGATAAGCAGGGCTTTGCTGCTGTCCACCACAATATAATCGCTGAGTCCCTCAAGAACGGCTATTTTGCCCTTGGGAAGCCGGATGGTATTCCCTTCACAACCTTCCATCAGAATCCCTCCCTGCACCCTGGCATTGCCCGAAGGGTCCTTCTCCATTTTGTCGAATAGCGATCCCCAGGTACCCAGGTCGTTCCAGTCAAAGCCTGCGGGTAATACAAATACGGCATCTGATTGTTCCAAGATAGCATAATCTATGGAGATGTTCTCGGCATCAGGGTAATTCTCCTCTATAAATGACGCTTCTTCCGGGGTGTTGTACACCTCCAGTCCTTTCTCAAAAAGGCTGTACTGGGCTGGCTGGTAGTTTTTGAATGCATCGACAATGGCTGAGGCGCTCCACATAAAAATACCGGCATTCCAAAGGTAGTTCCCCTGCCGGATAAATTCCCGTGCAGTTTCATAATCGGGCTTTTCGCGGAATTGCAATACTTTTTTCAAACCCGCTTTATCCCGCTCCCCCCGGTTGTACTCGATATAGCCAAAACCCGTATTCGGGAAACCGGGCTGTATTCCCAGGGTACACAAAACCGGAGCCTTGCTGCAGGCTTCAAAACATTGGAGCACATCGGCCTCAAAGGCGGCTTCATCCTCGATCCAGTGGTCACTCGGAGCGACCACCATCAGCGCATCCGGATTCATTTTCCGGATTTTCAAAGCTGCATAAAGAATGCATGGCGCCGTATTGCGCATCGCGGGTTCGGCAACCACCTGGGATGCATCAATTTGCGGGAGTTGCTCCAGCACCAGCTCGTTGTACCGGGCATTGGTGAGGATCAGGATCTGATTGGGCGGTACAAAGCGGGAAAGACGTGTAAACGTTTTCTGGAGCAGGGAAACCCCAGCCCCCAGCATGTCGTGAAACTGTTTCGGATACTCCGTGGTACTGACGGGCCAGAAGCGCGACCCCACGCCACCTGCCATGATTACTGCGTAATGATTATGGTTCAAGGTTCAAGGTTTAAGGTT
>CBDUBB010000184.1:0-5282 GCA_965365265.1 uncultured Flavobacteriaceae bacterium | reverse complement strand
GCCTGAGGCCTTGTTCAACGACCGGACCGTCCAGGACTATCCCCTGGATTACAATTATCAAAACGAACAAAACCGGTTTGAAGAAGCCGGGAAACTCTGGAAACAGGCGGCACCTCCTTATTCCGATCACTGGAATGCGGTCATGGGAGAACTGATTTCCCTGGATTTTACCCTGGATCCGACCTTCAACATCTATGAAGCGAGCAGGGATCTGCACCGGGCGAGGAGGGCAGAATGGCACGAGACCTATACCCTACCCTCCCTCTGGAGGTTTTATTCCCCCAGCAAGGTATCCCACGGTTCCTACTGGCATTACTGGGGTACGGAACAGGAGGTGGCCTGGAAGGAAAATTACCGCCTCTGGATGACCTTTGTAAATGAGTACAAGAATCGGGGGGGACGCGTCACGGTTGGGTCAGATTCCGGGTTTATCTATCAACTCTATGGATTTGCCTATATACGGGAAATGGAACTCCTGCGAGAAGCCGGGTTCCACCCCTTGGAAATTATACGCTCGGCCACATTGAACGGGGCTGAAGCCCTTGGGGTCGACAGTGAAATCGGTACGGTGGCCCCCGGAAAACTGGCGGATCTGGTGGTCGTGGAGGAAAATCCCCTGGAAAACCTGAAGGTGCTCTACGGGACGGGTGCCATCAAACTCACCGAAGATAACCAGGTGGTCCGGGTAGGCGGAGTAAAATACACTATTAAGGATGGGATCATCTATAACGCAAAGTCCCTTTTGGAAGATGTCAAAAGGCAGGTAGAAGCTGCCAAGAAAGCTGAGGGCTTTGAGATCCGGCAACCCGGTATGGATCGGTAGGCCTTCCTTTAATGAAAAGGTGATATCCGAAGTACATTTATTGGGGTTGGGGGGAATACCCCCCTCCCCCCTACTATTAAGGTACCCCAACTCCCTGCATTATCCAATCACCCCATCCAAAAACCGTATCCCTTCCCCTGCAAGTTCCCGGAAAGGACAACACGGACCCTACGACAACGAATGTTTGGGAATTTGAACGGATTTGGCATCCGGACAGCCCCTGAAAATCCTTATATTCATGCAGGTGATTAATCCCCTTTTTTAGCAATGCTAAGAAGCAAGAGACTCCTGATAATCCTTGTCTGCATCCTGGGGCCCATTATACTCCATGGGCAGAAACCACCTTTGGAGGATGTGCTCTTCCGATGCATCCGTGCATCTTTCCCGGATGACGGGAAGGCCCTGGACAGCCTGATGGTCGTTTTTGAATCGGAACTGGTTTCCGAAGGGCTTTTGGCTGGCAATAACGAACCGGACTACAGGGGGTTACTGCAACGAATTGCTTCCGGCCAGGATCTTGTCAGGCCCGTGGACCGCTATTTCGGACCACGCTTCCGGAACCTGATGAGGGACAGCGTCGCCTATTCGAAATGTGATAGTATCCTGGAGTTTACCGGGGCGGAGCCGGAAGCTTCCACCCTGATCCAATTTGAGAATTTCAGGGAAGTACTCCTACACGAGTCCATTACCCCCGCCCTGGAAGCCGCTACCTACCTGGACATACTGAGCGAAACCGATTTCCGCTTTCCCTATTACCGGCTATTCACCTACCAGCTGATCGACCGGCAGGCATACCAAACCGAATTCGCCCCACCTTCCTTTGCCACCCTGGAAGAACTGGGTCGGCTCAATACCTCGGGGGCCAATGTCTTCCGGGTCTATATGAATGAAGAGGACCAACTGATCGTTTCAGACCAACTGATCAGTACGCAGCAAATGGGGGCACTGGTTTCAAGACATGCCCGTACCTACGAGCAGAGCGCTCTTTACATCATAGAGGTGGAGACGGACGTCAAATATGGGAATTTCATCTCCCTCAAGGACCGGATCGCCCTGGCGGTAACCCAGGTACGGGACAACTATGCCCGGCAGATCCTGGGAAAGACCCTGACGGAACTCTCCCCGGAGGAGCAGGAAGCCGTTTTCTGGAAGTACCCCATTCGGATCGTTACCCCTTAATTTACTCTAGTTTAGCCATGAAACTTCCTGCTTTTGTACCTATACCTGAAAAGTGAATCCTATGCAGCGGTCTTCAAATAAATTGACTGTCCGGTATTCATGGAGAGTTTTGTTTTTTTATGGCTTTATCGGAATCAATAACTTTTTCTGGGGGATACTCACTTCAATATCCGAGTCCTGGAGCGACTGGATCGGTTTTGGGTTTATATTTCTGGGGGGCATCTGTTTGGCTGCCGCTGTATGGGTTTGGAATACCCCTTACCTTACAATTCAGGGGGAAACCCTCATCCAGCCCGGATGGAAAACAAAGCGCATTTCCCTCCAGAGTCTGAGTTCGGTCCGGGCCTTTGCCGGTGACCTTATCTTAGAATCCGGGAAGACCAAAATCACCCTGGATAAATACACCGCCCGAAAGGAAGACATCAGCGCCCTTAAGGACTTTCTCGATCGCGAAGTCCAGACCCCGGACACTAACCGGGAATTGGGCTGACCTAAAATGAAGGCTGCGAAAACCGAAAGCCTCCATTAAAATACCTTCATCCGAACCCCACATGCGTTATTGGACCTCAGTGTCCGGTGCCAGGCGGTTAAACGCCTTCCTTTCGGAGTACCTCCAGGGGCGGACTTTTGAGCACGGCCCTGCTGTTGAGCAGGCCAATGATAAGAACGGTAAGGCTGATCAGGGGAAAAACGATCAGGAAGGGAATCCAGGATGGGACAAAATTGAGTTCGAATACCCCATAAGCCAGCAACTGAGTCCCCAGCAGGGCCAGTACTACCCCCATAAGGCTTCCAATACCGCCCAAAAACAGATATTCCAGGGCGGTGATTCGAAGGATCTGGCCGCTTTTGGCCCCCAGGGTCCTGAGCAGGACGCTTTCCCGGATCCGCTGGAATTTACTGGTCCGGACTGCCCCGAGCAATACGATGAATCCGGTGAGGATACTGAAAAAAGCCATAAACCGGATCACCCAGGAGAGTTTATCCAGGATATCACTCACCACACTAAGCAACTGACGGATATCCAGGACGGAAATATTCGGATAGGCGCGTACGAGATCCTGCTGAAAACTGGCTGACCCGCTTTCATCGGGTGCATAGGTAGTCAGTACGTGGAACCGGGGTGCCTGTTCCAGTACTCCCTCTGGGAAGACCACTGAAAAATTGAGCTGCAACCGACCCCAGTCCACCTCGCGAATACTTGAGACCTCGGTCTCCATAAGCACTCCCTGAACATTGAAGACAATACGATCCCCTACGGATACCTCCGCATCCCTGGCGACATTGTCTGAGAGGGAAATGGGAACCGGTCCTTCGGCAGTTTCAAAACGAGGGACCCAGGTACCTTCCAGCAGGCGTTCAGAAGGAATCAGAGAATCCCGGTAGGTAACGCGGAACTCGTGGTTCAGGATCCAGCCGTTGATCGTCGAGGTAGTGTCCTTTCGGATATCGTCCACCTTCCGGTCCCCGATCTGCTCCATCCGCATGGTAACGATGGGTATGTTTTCGAGCACCGGAAGCCCCCTGGGTCGGATCATCTCCTCCACGGCAGCCTCCTGATCGGCCTGCACATCGAGAAGAATGAGGTTTGCCGAAGGCGTTGCGTCATCCAGTTTCGCCCGGGCCAGCAGCATGTCCTGCGTAAAATACAGGGTACTGATCAGAAACGTACCGATCCCAATGGCGAGGATAAGCACCAGGGTCTGGTTATTAGGACGGAACAGGTTGAGCAGGCTCTGTCTGGCTTCGAACCCCCAGGAATGCGGAAAATACCTGCGAATCATGCGCATGAGTCCCCAGGCAATGCCGGCCAGCAAAAGAAAGGTAATGGCAATGCCGATTACAAACCAAAGGGCGCGAATGGGTTGTCCGAGTATTTGGGAGGCCACACCCCAAATCCCTAAAAAGATAAGGGCTAGCACCCCGGCGGTAAGCCTTCTGGAACGCGGGCTGTCCTGCTGTCCTATCCGAAGTACCGAAAGGGGACTGATGAACCAGCTGCTCATCAGAGGCAGGAGGCCAAACAGGACCGCCATCAATAACCCGAGGCTTATCCCCAAAAAGACCGGGCCCCAGTGGGTGGCCCACTCCAGTTCCACCGGCAGGAAGTCCTGTACCAGTCGGGGGAAGATCTGCTGCAGGACGAGGCCCAGGGAGGAACCGATCATTCCCCCCAGCAAACCAATGCCGGCAATCTGGATCAGGAAGATAAGGAAAGCCTGTTTTCGGGAGGCTCCCATACATTTCAAAACGGCAATAAAGGCCCTTTTTTCCTTCATATAGATGTGGACCGAACTGGCGATCCCAAGGCATCCGAGCAACAGGGCAATAAAGGCCACCAGTTTCAGGAAGCGACCTACGTTTTCAAACCGACGCCCCAGCCGCTGGCTGGTATCCGTATGCAGGTCCATATCCGCATCTTCGGCGTCCAGTACCGGGTCCAGTTTATCGTATAAAACCCCCAGGTCCGTTCCTGCAGGCGCCTTGAAATAGTAGTTGTACTCCAGCCGGCTTCCGGTTTGCACCAGGCCAGTGGCATCAAGGGTGTGGTAGGGGATCCACACCGCCGGAGCCACAGAAGTGGAAACTACGGTATTGCCGGGGGCTTCCAGCAATCGGCCTCCAATGCGAAACACCTTTTGACCAATCTTTATGGAATCGCCTGCCTGAAGTCCGAACTGCAGCATCATGGTGGCGTCCACCAGGGCGGTCCCCGCAGTTTGGTAATCGGAAGCCGCGGATTCCGGTTGGGTACGCAAATGCCCGTAAAAGGGATATTCACCCTCCATGGCCCGGACCCTGATAAGCTTGCTTCCCTCCCTGCCGGGAAACACGGCCATGGAGACAAAACTCACCTCCCGGCTCTGTGGGCCACCGAGGGAATCGATGATCCCCTGAACGCGCTCGTTGGCGGGATGGTCACTGTCAATGAGATAATCCGACCCCATCAGTTCTCTGGACTGCCCGGATATGGTTTCTTCAAGGGTCCTCCCAAAGTTTTGTATGGATACCAGGGCCGCAATGCCAAGCACGATAGCGCTCATGAACAGCGCCAGACGTTTCAGGCTGGCACGGCCATCCCGCCAGGCCATCCGGAACAACCATGGGTAACCTGCCGAATTCTCAGGTAGGCTCATACGGTCCCGGGGTTAACAGATTCAAGGATTCGTCCTCCCTGTAGTCGCATAAGTTGGTTACAGCGCCTGGCCAGATTCATGTCGTGGGTTACGATGATCAGCGTGGTCCCGGCTTCCTGATTCAGGTCGAACAGCAACTGGAC
>CBDUBB010000183.1:0-5319 GCA_965365265.1 uncultured Flavobacteriaceae bacterium | reverse complement strand
CCCTCCATCGAGGAACTGGGGTTTCAGCTTTTGCAGGAGGGCGAAAATCTTTTTTCCCATGGCTTTCCGCAGCACATCGGCCTCACCCTTGGTAAAGCCAGCCAGTTTCTGGGAGAGGAGCATCACCTGCTCCTGGTAAACCGTGATCCCGTAGGTGTCCTGGAGGAATTCCTGCATTTCAGGGAGGTCATAGGTGATTTCCTCCTTCCCGTGTTTACGGGCGATGAAACTCGGGATATATTCCATGGGCCCGGGCCTGTACAGGGCGTTCATGGCAATGAGGTCCGCAAAAACGGTGGGCTTGAGCTCTTTCAGGTATTTCTGCATCCCCGGGGATTCGTACTGGAAGATGCCCACGGTTTCCCCCCTCTGGAAGAGTTCATAGGTCTTCTGGTCATCCAGGGGAAAATCATCGGGAACCAGTTCAATTCCCTGACGTGCCTTCACAATTTCCACCGTGTCCTTGATCAGGGTAAGGGTTTTCAGCCCGAGGAAATCCATTTTCAAAAGGCCCGCACTCTCCACCACGCTATTGTCAAACTGGGTGACGTACAGCTCGGAGTCCTTTGCCGTGGCCACCGGTACAAAGTTGGTGATGTCGTCCGGGGTGATGATCACCCCGCAGGCATGGATTCCAGTGTTGCGAAGCGACCCCTCCAGCACCCTGGCCATATTCACGGTCTGGGCTTCCAGGTCGTCGCCTTCAGAGATGGCGAGGAGCTGGTTGATTTTTTCAAAGTCGTCAGAACGGAACTTCTTTTTTAGTTCTGCTTCGGGTTTCCCAAAAATCTTGGCGAATTTGGCCATGTTCGGGATCAGCTTGGCAATCCGGTCCGCATCACCCAGGGGGAGGTCCAGTACCCGGGCGGTATCCCGTATCGAGGATTTAGCAGCCATGGTACCGTAGGTGATGATCTGGGCCACCTGACTGGCCCCGTATTTCCCGATCACGTAGTCCATTACCTTGGAACGCCCTTCATCGTCAAAGTCGATATCGATATCGGGCATGGAAACCCGGTCCGGATTCAGGAACCGCTCGAAAAGCAGGTCGTATTCCAGGGGATCAATATTGGTAATCCCAAGGCAGTAGGCCACCACGGAACCTGCGGCCGAACCCCTGCCCGGCCCGACGGATACGCCCATGTTCCTGGCTTCCCGTATAAAGTCCTCCACGATGAGGAAGTAACCGGGGTATCCCGAGTTTTCAATGGTCTCCAGTTCGAAATCCAGGCGCTCCCGGATCTCGTCGCTGACCTTTCCATATCGATTTTCGGCACCCTGGTAGGACAAATGCCTCAGGTAGGCGTTCTCTCCCCGTTTTCCCCCGTCTTCTTCGTCCTCCGCCACCCTGAAGGTGTCGGGGATCTCGAATTTTGGAAGCAGGACGTCCCGGGCCAGCTCAAAGGGCGTGACCTTGTCGATGATTTCCTGAATGGACAGGATGCTCTCGGGAAGGTCCCGGAACAGGGATTTCATCTCCGCTTCGGATTTGAAATAGTACTCCTGGTTGGGCAGGCCGAAGCGGTATCCCCTGCCGCGGCCGATGGGGGTTGCCTGTTTCTCTCCCTCCTTGACACATAACAGGATGTCATGGGCCTCGGCATCCTCCCGGTCGCAGTAGTAGGTGTTGTTCGTGGCTACCAGGGAGACCCCGTGCTTTTGGGCCAGGCCGATAAGGCTCTTATTGGCCCGGTCCTCATCTTCCTGTCCGTGCCGCATAAGTTCTACGTAGAGGTCCTCCCCGAACTGTTCCTTCCACCAAAGCAGGGCCTCCTCGGCCTGTTTTTCCCCCTGGTTCAGGATTTTGGAAGGGACTTCCCCGTAGAGGTTTCCTGTAAGGACAATGATGTCGTCCTTATACCTGGCGACTACCTCCTTGTCAATCCTGGGGACATAGTAAAAGCCTTCCGTGTAGGCAATCGAAGACATTTTCGCCAGGTTGTGGTACCCCTTCTTGTTTTTGGCCAGCATTACAACCTGGTAGCCGTAATCTTTCACGGATTTGTTGTGCCGGTCTTCGCACACGAAGAATTCACAGCCAACAATGGGGGTAATTGCTGGTTTTCGCTCTTCTTCCGGCAGGTCCTCCTGGCTTTTGTTGAAGGCATTTACCTCCCTCACGAAATGGAAGGCCCCCATCATGTTTGCGTGGTCCGTCAGAGCGACGGCAGGCATCCCATTAGCGGCAGTTGCGGCTACCAGATCCCTGATTTTGATGGTGGACTGCAGGACAGAGAACTGGGTGTGGTTGTGGAGGTGGGCAAAAACAGCACCTTCCAGGGCTTTTTCGTTCTCCGCAATTTCCGCCCGGCTGAGGCCCGAATCCGGTTCGGTTTTTTTGGCCGCCAGGGCCTCAGAGGCCTTTTTCAGGTTCTGGTGTTGGAGGCCCAACAGGGCGATCGGTTCCTGGTTTGCCTCCCTGAACCGGTTAAAATAATCAGGGGTAACCCCCAATTCATCGGGTTTGAAGGATTTAAGGCGGATGAGTTCCAGAAAACAACGGGTGGTGGCTTCCACATCCGCACTCGCATTGTGGGCTTCTTCAAAGGGCTCCCCGAACAGGTGTTGGTGGAGTTCGGTTAGCGTAGGGAGCTTGAATTTACCTCCCCGTCCTCCCGGTAATCTGCAAAGTTCTGCGGTCTCCTCCGTACACGTATCGAGAACCGGGTATGCTTCGAGGGGGTTTTGGCCGAGAACCCTTAGAAATTCGGCTCCCATCACATTGATATCGAAGCCGACATTCTGCCCTACCAGAAAGCGGGTTTTCCCCAGGGTCTCTTCAAAGGCCTTCAGGACTTCCTCCAGGGGTTTTCCCTCCCGAAGTGCCAGATCCGTTGAAATTCCGTGAATTTGTTCCGAGTCATAAGGGATGTTGAACCCCTCCGGACGCACCAGGGTATCGAACTGTTCGATCAGGCCACCCATCTCATCGTGCAGCTGCCAGGCAATCTGCACGCACCTCGGCCAATTATCGGTGTCGCTGACAGGGGCGTCCCAACGCTTGGGAAGTCCGGTGGTTTCAGTATCAAAAATCAGGTACATAGGGTTCGGTTACGTATTCGGGCCGTTAAAAATATGCAAATACACGCGTCTATAAAAAGGGAGTTTTTAGGAGTTATCAACGGGGCCCGAACGCCCAAAAGAGCTCCGGTGGAGGTCTCTTGGTGAGGAGCGAGGTGGTGCGCCTTCCCAGGGGGAAGCGTGGTCTTTTTCCGCCAGTACTGATGGCGGAAAGGCGTGGGCGGACAGGGGCCTATGAGGGATACTGAAAATAAAAAACCCGGCAGAGGGCCGGGTTTTATCGGGAATCAAAATGCGATTCAGGATACGATTTCCTCATACATCTTAGAGGTGTTCAGCGCTGCCTGAATGGCATTTCGCTGCCTGGTCAGCAGTTGCTCCGTGGAAGGAGGCAGGATCATTTCCCTGTCCTTCAGGATTTCATCATAGGATTTCAGACTTGCGTTCTCTCCTCGTTCAACTTCCTCGAGAATCTTTTCGGTCTGATTGGAACTCAGAGCTGCTTTGAGGTTGATCCAGCCGCGGTGGATCTCACCTGCGACGGTTCCCTCCTTGTCCGGCAGCTGTCCGTATTCCATGATCTCGGATTTCAGTTCATGCGCAAAAGTGGCACGCTGGCGTACTTTATCGCTGAGGAATTTTTTGACAGATGGCACGTCTACTTTTTCAGCAGCCGTCCTGTATCCCTTTTCAGCATCATAGGTCCTTGCCAGTAAATCATTTAGGCGGTTGGAAATTTTTTCAGAAAACTTCATATATCTCACTTCATTTTTAATTTCATGCGTTATTGACTTTCAATAACATCACTTAGAATATAGCATATAAAATATTGAAAATCAAATATATAAAGTCATTTTGCATAATCTTAACATCTGAACACCCCCCGCTTCTTCTAATCCACGGCATCTTTTTGGAGATCAGGGGAGTGGGAATCTGAAAAAGAAGCGTATATTTGCACCCGCTTTGGGCTCTCGCCAAATGGCTGAACAGCAACCAGGGCTGTAAATAGAATTAATAACCGGGGTCGGGAACCCCAAAATTTAATGTGATATGCCAGTTAGAATTAGACTTCAGAGACACGGAAAAAAAGGAAAGCCCTTTTACTGGATCGTCGCCGCAGACGGTCGGGCCAAAAGGGATGGTCGATTCCTTGAAAAACTAGGAACCTACAACCCGAACACCAACCCGGCTTCCATTGACCTCAGCGTTGAAGACGCTGTGCGTTGGCTGGAAAACGGGGCGCAGCCTTCCGAGACTGCCCGCCGCATTCTCTCCTATAAAGGGGTGTTGATGAAACATCACCTGAATGTAGGAGTTCGTAAGGGTGCTTTTACAGAAGAAGAGGCCGAAAAGAGATTTCAGGCCTGGCTGACCGAAAAGGAACAGAAGATCTCCCAGAAAGCCGAAGGCCTTGAGAAGGCAAAGGCTGAAGAAAGGGCTAAGGCGCTGGAAGCTGAGAAGGAAGCCAATGAAAAACGCGCCAAAGCCGCTGCAGAAGAAGAAGCTCCTGAAGAAGAGACCGTAGAAGCGGCTCCTGAAGCCACCGCAGAAGAGGCAGAAGCTCCTGCTGCAGAAGAGGTAGAAGCTTCAGCTGCTGAAGCTTCCGAAGAAACAGAAGCCCCTGCGGCCGAAGCCGAAGCTCCGGAAGCAGTAGCTGAAGAGGCTCCTGCTGAGGAAGGCGAGGAGAAAGAAAAGGAATAAGCGTTCCACCATGCGACAGGAGGACTGTTTTTACCTTGGTAAGATCGTCTCCAGGCATGGATACAAGGGGGATTTGCTCATCAAGCTTGATACGGATGATCCCCGGGAATACGAAAATATGGAATCAGTGTTTGTTTCCCTGGGAAACAACCTGGTTCCATTTTTTATTTCACAGAGTCGGCTGCATAAATCCAATCTGCTCAGGGTTACCTTTGAAGATGTCAGTACGGAAGAAGCCACAAGCCGTCTGTTGGGTGCAGAACTCTACCTCCCTCTGAACATGCTACCGAAGCTGACGGGAAACCGGTTTTATTATCACGAGGTGATCGGCTTCCGACTCGAGGATGAAACTCATGGAGACGCCGGAGTTATCCAGGCTGTCAATGACCAGGCGGCCCAGGCGCTTTTCGTTGCGGAAAAGGAAGGCAAGGAGTTGCTCATTCCAATTAGTGATGATTTTATAACCCGGGTGGACCGAAAGACCCGGACGATCCACATCCGCACTCCGAAGGGACTTTTGGATCTTTACCTGGGGGGTTAAAATCCAGGTCTTCCACAGTTTCCATCCTCAAACGCCCTCCCTGACCAATGGATACC
>CBDUBB010000182.1:0-5337 GCA_965365265.1 uncultured Flavobacteriaceae bacterium | reverse complement strand
GATAAAGGGAACCGTACGGGAGGCCCTTGGGTTCGCTTCAATGATGTAGACCTGGTCATCCTTGATCGCAAACTGAATATTGATCAGCCCCACCGTATTCAGTGCCAGGGCGATCTTCTTGGTGTGGTCCTTGATCTGCTGCATCACAAATTCCCCCAGGTTAAAGGGGGGAAGCGTGGCGTTGGAATCCCCGGAGTGGATCCCGCAGGGTTCAATATGCTCCATGATCCCTATGATGTAGACCTCCTCCCCGTCACAGATGGCATCTGCCTCGGCTTCGATGGCCCCATCAAGGTAATGGTCCAGCAGGAGCTTGTTGTTCGGGATCTTTCTGAGCAGGTCCACCACAGTTTCTTCGAGTTCCTCCTTGTTGATCACGATCTTCATCCCCTGCCCTCCAAGGACATAGGAAGGGCGCACAAGGAGCGGGAATTTAAGGTCGTCGGCCAGGGCAAGTGCCTCATCGGCATTTTCGGCCACCCCGAATTGGGGGTAGGGAATTCCGTTCTCCTTGAGAAGGGTGGAGAAACTGCCCCGGTCTTCCGCCAAATCCAGGGACTGGAAGCTGGTTCCCATGATCCGGATCCCGTACTTGTCGAGTTTCTGAGCCAGCTTCAGCGCGGTCTGCCCTCCGAGCTGAACGATGACCCCTTCCGGTTTTTCATGCAGGATGATGTCGTAGATATGCTCCCAGAACACCGGTTCGAAATAGAGCTTGTCCGCGGTGTCAAAATCTGTGGAAACCGTCTCTGGGTTGCAGTTGATCATGATGGTTTCGTACCCGCATTCGGCTGCCGCAAGAACCCCGTGTACACAGCAATAGTCAAACTCGATTCCCTGGCCGATCCGGTTAGGGCCGGACCCGAGCACCACAATTTTTTTCCGGTCGGTTACTTCGCTGTCATTGGCCACGTATCGCTCGCCCTCCGGGGTTTCGACCTCCTCCTCGAAGGTGGAATAATAGTACGGAGTGACTGCCTCAAATTCAGCAGCACAGGTATCCACCAGCTTGTAGACCCTTTTGATATCGAGGGTCATCCGCTTGTCGTGTACCTCGCTTTCCCAGCATTCCAGCATATGGGCGATTTGCCGGTCGGCAAACCCCTTCTGCTTGGCCTCCAGCAGGAGTTCTTTGGGAAGGGTCTCCACGGTGTACTTGCTGATTTCCTTCTCGAGCTGGTAGAGTTCTTCATACTGCCGCAGGAACCACATGTCAATTTTGGTAATCTCGTGGATCCGGCTCAGGGGAATTCCCAGTTGTATGGCATCGTAAATAACAAAGACCCGGTCCCAACTCGCGTAGGTCAGTTTCTGTATGATCTGATCGTAGTCCGTATAGCCCTTTCCATCCGCCCCCAGACCATTGCGCTTGATCTCGAGCGACTGGGTGGCTTTGTGGAGGGCTTCCTGAAAGGAACGTCCGATGCCCATGACTTCTCCTACTGCCTTCATGGCCAGTCCCAGCGTCCTGTCAGCCCCCTCGAATTTGTCGAAATTCCAACGGGGGATTTTTACGATCACATAATCAAGGGTGGGTTCGAACAGGGCTGAAGTAGACCGGGTGATCTGGTTTTCCAGTTCATCCAGATGATAGCCCATGGCCAGTTTGGCGGCTACCTTGGCAATGGGGTATCCCGTGGCCTTTGAAGCCAGGGCTGAAGACCGGGAGACCCTTGGATTGATTTCAATGGCGATAATATCCTCTTTCTCATCCGGACTGACAGCGAACTGCACGTTACAGCCCCCAGCAAAATCCCCGATACTGCGCATCATTTTGATGGCCATGTCCCGCATCCGCTGGAAGGTCGTATCCGACAGGGTCATGGCGGGGGCCACGGTTATGGAATCCCCGGTATGGATTCCCATGGGGTCCATGTTTTCTATCGTACAGATGATAACCACATTGTCGTTCTTGTCCCGTAGCAATTCCAGCTCGTATTCCTTCCATCCCATCATGGCCTTGTCGATCATCACCTCGTGGATGGGTGAAATCTCAAGGCCGCGGCTCAGCATTTCATCAAAATCCTTGGGGTCGTGGACGATGGAGGCTCCGGCCCCTCCAAGGGTGTAACTGGCGCGTATCACCAGGGGAAAACCGAACTCCTGGGCAATTTCCTTTCCCTTGAGAAAGGAGGTAGCAGTGGCCTGAGGAGCCATTTTAATGCCGATACGGGTCATGAGCTCCCGAAACTTTTCCCGATCCTCGGTTATATTGATGGCGTCGATATCCACTCCAATGATCTCAATCCCAAAATCCTCCCAGATACCCTTCTCTCCAGCTTCAATACATAAGTTCAAAGCGGTCTGGCCTCCCATTGTGGGAAGCACCGCATCTATGTTGGGATGCTCCTGCAGCACTTTTACTATGGACTTGGTGTTCAGGGGGAGCAGGTAGACGTGATCGGCCATAGAGGGATCCGTCATGATCGTGGCGGGGTTGCTGTTGATCAGGACGGTTTCGATTCCGTCTTCGCGGAGGGATCGAAGTGCCTGTGAACCGGAATAATCAAATTCGCATGCCTGGCCTATGATGATGGGGCCGGAGCCAATAATCAGTACAGATTTGATATCTTTTCTCTTGGGCATTTGTGGGATGAGTTAGTGGTTACTGGATAAAAAAAAGGTGCTACTTTAACAAGTAACACCTGAAATATTTCTGAAAATGGGACAACCATTATTTTTTATGCCTCGGCTCTGAAGAAACACTTAATCTTTTACGTCCTTTTGCTCTCCTTCGGGCCAAAACCTTTCTGCCGTTGGCAGATGCCATACGCTCACGGAACCCGTGTTTGTTCCTGCGTTTTCTTTTAGATGGCTGAAATGTTCTTTTCATGGGTGACAGTATTTACCGCTGTTCGGTTCAGGCCTCACGCCTTTGCAAAATCTGGGCGCAAATATACGAAGAGTTTTTGCTTTCCCAAATTGAGATAAATTTTTTTTCGAATTGTTTTTAGTACTTTTGCGGGGGATCTTTTGGAAGTCCTTTGTCAGACTTAAAATGATGAAGACGCATTGATTTTAAGCCTGTTCTCAATGGGTTCTCAGCTAAATAGGCAATCGGATCTCAGGGCATCCAATTTATCCAAAAGTTGTTCATAGATTAACCAATCGCATACATGTTCCATAAAAATATAAAACTGGTACTGGCCTTTCTGATCGTTGCCTTTGCCGGGTATCAATTTGCAGAGGGAGAGATCGGAAATGGAATCGCGCTGATCCTTCTGGCGCTTATTTTTGTCTTCCTGTATTTCAGGAATGAGATCATCTTGCTCGCTTTTTTGCGCATGCGGAAACAAGACCTCGAGGGGACGGAAAAATGGCTTACGAAAATCAGGAATCCGCAGGCAGCACTCACCGTCAAGCAGCAGGGATACTTCAATTATCTCTACGGGATAATCTACTCCCAAAAGAACCTGACTCAGGCGGAGAAATATTTCCGTAAAGCACTGAAACTGGGGTTGAACATGGATTATGACCTGGCTATGGCCAAGCTGAGCCTCGCAGGGATCGCCATGCAAAAGCGCCGCAAACGGGAAGCCACCACCCTTTTGCAGGAAGCCAAGAAACTCGACAAGAACAATATGCTTGGGGAGCAGATCAAAATGATGCAGCAACAGCTCAAGCGCATTTGAGAATACGATACTCTTTTAATGTTGGGATTTGTGGCCTGTAAAGGTTTGCGGAACGGGGTACCCCTCCCCCACCCAACTCCAAGCTAACTCTTCTCCCTGAAAAAGCCTAGCAGTCCCCAGGTCTTTAAGAGCATACCAAAAAAGTAATCGGGTACACCCCGGAGGTGTTCTGAAGGATTATTAATGTCTTCCTACCTGCCGAATTTTTCCTTCAGGGCCTTTTCCGTACGAAAGATCATAACCCCGTAGAAGACAAGTGTCACGGGAATGGAAATAAAGGCACTTACAACTGGTTTCAGGGGCAGCCAACTTCCGAGCAGCCCAACGGCTATCAATAGGAAGCCCGTCCGGATCATCTCCTTTGCCGAATGCTTTTGCGCAAAATCCCACCGCTCCTGGCTCCTCATCGAACGGGAAGTGCGGTATCCGTAAAACCAGTTGATCCTTTTCGGCGGATATTTTAGGAAAAGATAACCGAAAAGAACCGTCAGTGCTCCCGTACTGACCAGGATGATGACCCAGGGATTGATCCAGTCTTCCATAGCTGAACTCGACTGAAGTTAAATCGCGATCAGGTAATTAGATGCAGTCGATGCTCACGGCCCTACCTTGTAATACCCCTTCATGGGGATGGCAATCTGGTATTTCTTCCGGGAGGCATTATTCAGGTGGGGCTCCCGAAGCCAGGGATTGTGGCGTTTGAGGATTTTATAGCTGATGCCATAGCGGTTTGCGAAATCCGCAAAACTGCTCACTGCCGTGTCCAATTCCACCTGGAAGGTGGGAACGTTCTGATAGAGATCCTTTTCCCCTATGATAAACCCATATTTTTCGGGGTTGGAGAGGATTTCCTTAATGGCCATGATTCGAAAGACATAGCGTCCGGTCTCCTGCCCGAGGAGCAGGTCGTAGTACCCACTGGCCTTCTGAATATCCATATACCGGTCAATGGCTCCGGTACCGGCATTGTAAGCGGCCGCCGCAAGAGTCCAGCTGCCGTATTTCTCCCGGTACTTCTTCAGGTACTGACAGGCGACTTCCGTCGCTTTCTCCAGATGGTAGCGCTCATCGACATTCGAGTTTACCTCGAGGCCGTATTCCTTTCCCGTAGCCTTCATGATTTGCCAGAAGCCCGTGGCACCTGCGGGGGAAACCACGTTCTGCAACCCGCTTTCGGCCACCGCGAGGTATTTGAAATCTTCCGGGATCCCGTTTTTGGCCAGGATAGGCTCAATGACAGGAAAGTATTTATGGGCCCGTTTCATCAGTAAAAGCGCATTGGATTGCCAGTACGTATTTACCAGAAACTCACGATCTATGCGTTCCAGAATTTCAGGATCCTCCTGCGGGACGGCCTCCCCCGCAAAATTGAGGTCATCGGGGATGTCGATGGCAGAAATCTGATAGGAGGGATCCACGCTCCGCTCTTCATTTCCCGACGGACCGGGGACGGAAGGTTCACCATCAGGTGACATCCCTTGTTGGACGGCAAATACCAGGGTACTGAGCACCATAAGTACCCCCAGGAACATAAGGCTGTTTTTAAGGAATCGCATGGGAAACAGGTTATTAGTTACCCCTCAAAGGTATTAAATAGTCCCTGCTTCCTGCAAAATAATCGAAGGTAATCGCTCATTAAACCATTTGTGGCGGTGAATGATCATGGTATGCGTTCCCCCCGGAACGGGAAGACAGGGGCCGATGT
>CBDUBB010000181.1:0-5341 GCA_965365265.1 uncultured Flavobacteriaceae bacterium | reverse complement strand
TAATTTATGGAATTTCCTGGCCAGAAAGGTTTTGACACTAATAATTCCATTTTTTGGATTAGGCATGAAAATCTAATGTCGGTTCAATTACAATGTGGGATCTAACCTATTGTATTGCCTGTAAAGGTCCGGATTGAAGGCTGCCAGGTTTTGGTCTGGAGGCTGTTTCAAGAGTCGAGTAGAATTGGTGATTTTGCTCGCACGCCAGCTGGCCTTTTGCCAGCGCACCATCTCGCTTCCCGTCCCGATAGCTATCGGGATCGGGATCCACCGGACCTTTGTCGGGCGCTCGGCCGGATTCGAGAATAGTACACTAGGGGGAGTAAGGAATTTAAACCGGTATTTACCGGCCTATTGTTTTAGAATAATTTGATCCGACCCATCGGATTCAATGTTCGATGGGTATTGTCCGTGGCTCTTGGATCAATTCCTGGAGATGTTATGGTACCTGAATTGATTCGGGGAAAACCCAACATGTTGTTTAAACAGCCTGCTGAAGTGTTGGGGGTATTTGAAACCGAGCTCATAGGCAATTTCACTTATGGATTTACCGGGTTCAAATATTTTTTGCTTGGCTGTTTCGATGATCTTGGCCTGGATATGTTCATGGGCACTTTTTCCAGTCTCTTTTTTGACCAGGTCCCCGAAATAATTGGATGAAAGGTGTAGTTCCTCTGCGAAATAACTCACTGAGGGAGTGCCCAATTCTTTTGCCCTTCCTGAATGTAAATAAGAATTGAGTAGAGCTTCAAACCTCTCAATTACACTGAGGTTTTCTTTTTCCCGGGTGATAAACTGACGATCATAGAATCGCATGCAATACTTCAGAAAGAGCTCTATGTGAGCCACAACCAGTTCTTTGCTGTATCTGTCCAGTCCCTGGGATAGTTCTGCCCGGATCTTCTCAAATGAGTCCAGGACCATTTGGCGCTCTTTTGTGGAAATATGAAGCGCTTCGTGGAACTGATAGGAGAAGAAGGTATACTCCGTTATCGTTTTTCCCAGACTGGTACCCCAAAGCAAATCAGGGTGAAACAGCAGTGCATGGCCTGAGGGTTTAAAGTTCTTGTCGATATGGCCTACATTGACCAGTTGCCCCGGTCCCAGAAATACCAATGTCCCATCCTGGTAATCATAGTTCTGACGGCCATACCTCAAAACACATCCCTCACCCTGCTTTAAAAAAATGCCATAAAAATGATACAGGACAGCATCCGAATATTCACCGGCTTCCCAGGTTCCTTCTGACAGGTCGTGCACGCTGACCAAAGGATGCAATGTCGACAGGTTGAATTTGGAGCAATAATCAGCGACCTTCTCCAAATCTTTGATGTTAGGCATATTTGAAGTCATTTCACCGAATTTAGTCAAAGCTTTGTGAATTAGCCCCATAGTCCTTAAGAATCTGTAAAAATGGTACGAAAATCCGTAAATACGGTAAGTGTTCCCCCCGGAATATTCCATAGGTTTGAAGATGGCAGGTTTTCGAACCATTATTAACCCTTAAATAACTATACATGAGAACATTATTGATTGCCCTATTATTGGTGGGCATCGGCACTAAGTCATACGCGCAAAACGCCTCCTTAGAACAGGAGATCAAAGAACTATCCCTTGCAAAATGGGAATGGATGGCGGACAAGGATGTAGACAAACTTGCCGAACTTTTCCATGACAAATCAAAATTCGTGCACATGAGCGGTTCATGGAAAAAAGACAGGGAACTTGAAATCATTAAAACAGGAAGCATTTGGTACAAGCAGGCGGATGTTCATGACGTTGCGGTAGAGACATTTGGAGAAGACACTGCAGTACTTTGGAATCGTATAACGCTTACCGCTCACGTAAGGGGAAATGACGTTCAAAATGAGTTTACTGTTACCGAATTCTATCAAAAAGAAGGCGATGATTGGAAATTGTTGGACCTGACCTTTAGCAGTGTAAGGGATACCCATCAAATAGAACATTAATAGATTTCGAACCTCAAAAATTAGAGAATGAACATAAAAGCGACCCTTTTTGGACTCCTTACCTTTTTTGCCAGTGGCCAGATAGCCCTTGCACAAGCTGCTGAAACAGAGCAGGAAATAATGGAGCTATCCAGGAAAAAATGGGTATGGATGGCGGACAAGCAGGCGGATTCCCTTGCCCAACTTTTCCACGAAGAGGCCAGGTTCGTACACATGGGGGGTACCTGGGGTAAAGACCGGGAAATTGAAATTATCCGAAGCGGGGGGATCCATTACAAGCAGGCCAATATCCATGAGGTGAGTACGGCAATTTTAGGAAATACCGCCATCCTTTGGAACAGGATTACCCTTTTGGCGGTAGTGGGAGGAAATGAGGTAAGCAATCCCTTTATGGTGACCGAAGTTTACATAAAGGAGGCGGATCGCTGGAAGCTGGCCAACCTTTCCTTTTCGAGACTGCTTTCTCCGGGAGGATAGATTTTTGTATTTTAAGATAATTCACAATCAGAAACCATGGCAAAATTTACGCTTAACATCAACGGAACCCAAAGGGAGGTGGACGTGGACCCTGCCACCCCCATGCTTTGGGTCTTACAGGATCATTTAAAACTGGTGGGCACCAAATACGGGTGTGGCATCGCCCAGTGTGGTTCCTGTACCATTCATTTGAACGGGGTGGCCACCAGGGCCTGTATGTTGCCGGTGTCCTCTGTCGGTAACCAGGAAGTAACGACCATTGAAGGCCTTTCTGAAAATGGGGACCACCCGGTCCAAAAGGCCTGGCTCGAACTCGACGTGCCCCAGTGCGGATACTGCCAGGCCGGTCAGATTATGTCTGCGGTGGCCTTGCTGAAAAACAACCCCAACCCTTCGGATGAAGAAATTGAAGGGGCTATGAACGGGAATATCTGCCGGTGTGGCACGTACCTGCGTATTAAAAAAGCCATCAAACTCGCCGCACAGAATAATGCCTAAAACCAAAAAGAATTAGAACCCATGACACCCATGAAGACACATATCGGAAGACGCGCATTTATCAGAAACACCAGCCTGGCCAGCGGGGGTCTCGTTTTAGGTTTTAGCATTTTCAATTCCTGCAAACCTAAGGATGCCGAGCAATTGGCCGTTAAGGAAATGCCCAAGGAGTGGTTCGAGATTAATGCCTATCTGAAAATCGGGGATAATGGTCTGGTGACCATCATGGCGCCCAACCCGGAATTTGGGCAAGGGGTCATAACTTCCATGCCAATGATTGTGGCCGATGAACTCGATGTGGACTGGGAAGATGTGTTGGTGGAACAAGCCAACTTTGACCCGGAATCCTACGGCTGGCAGTTCACAGGGGGTAGTCAGGGCATCCGTCGGCGCTGGGAAGGCCTGCGCATGGCCGGGGCCACTGCCAAACAGATGCTGAAACAGGCAGCAGCACAGACCTGGCAGGTTCCAGTGGGAGAGATCACCGTCTCCAAAGGGGTGGTAACGCATGAGGCTTCCGGGAAATAAGCAGGATTCGGCGAGCTGGCTTCATTGGCCGGTACCCTGGAAGTACCGGAAGAAGTAACACTGAAGGAAGTCAAGGACTTTACCATCATAGGCACCTCCAAAAAAGATGTGGAAACCCGAAAAATCGTAACCGGAAAACCCCTTTTCGGAATCGACTATCAATACGAAGGGACCCTGGTAGCCATGGTTATACACCCTCCGGCCTTTGGTTTGCAACTGAAATCCTTTAATGCTGCACCGGCACTTTCCATGCCCGGGATTGTTAATGTGTTTAAGATAAAGACGCTTGAGGATGGTTTTACTCGTGGGTATTTTGACACAAACGCCTTCACGGATTTGGTTGCCGTGGTAGGTAAATCTACCTGGGAAGTTATGAATGCCAAGAAATCAGTGCAGGTCCAATGGGAGCCTATTTCGGATTCCCGGCACAGCATGGATCGTTTTGGAAACCAGATGGAAGTAGTGGTGCCAGGTGGATTGGAAAGTACGGAAGCGCATTATGCTGAAATGGAGAAAATGGTTGCCAGAGCGGGTACAACTGCCCGAAAAGACGGAAATCCGGAAAGAGCCTTCGCGGGCGCTGATAAAGTACTGGAACGTTCCTACAGCTGTCCGTTTCTTGCCCATAACTGTATGGAACCCATGAACTTTTTTGCCCATGTGACTGGCGATAGGGCTAAACTTGCAGGACCCCTCCAGGCTCCTGCCCTTACCCGACCAACGGTTGCTGCGCGCTTGGGAATACCTGAGGAGCAAATCGAAATTGAACTCACACGTATGGGGGGGGGATTTGGACGCCGGGCCTATGGTCATTATGCGGTTGAAGCAGCGTTGATTTCCAAACAGGTACAGGCCCCGGTCAAACTAGTATATACAAGGGAAGATGATATGACTTGTGGTATTTACCGCCCCACGTATCAGGCAACTTACCGGGCGGCACTGGACAAGGACAACAACCTGGTGGCTTTCCATGTAAAGGCAGGAGGAATCCCTGAGACGCCTCTTTTTGCGGACCGGTTCCCAGCCGGGGCGGTTGAAAACTACCTGGCCGAACAGTGGGATATCAATTCCAATATTACCATTGGCGCCTTCCGGGCACCACGCTCGAATTTTATGGCCGGGGTGGAACAGGCTTTCCTGGACGAAGTTGCGGAAATGGCTGGAAAAGACCCCATCGAGTTCCGGCTGGAACTTATTGAACGTGCAAAGAACAATCCTGTGGGTGAGAACAATGACTATGACCCCGATCGCCTGGCGGGCGTCCTGAAACTGGTTCGTGAGAAATCTAACTGGGGTCAAACCGCTTCAGGGGTTCACCGCGGGGTTGCAGCCTACTTCTGCCATAATAGTTACGCAGCCCATGTAATAGAGGTGGTGATGGATGGCAACAGGCCGAGAGTGGAACGGGTGGTCTGTGCCCTGGATTGCGGCATTGTTATCAATCCGGATGCCGCGACCAATATGGCAGAGGGTGCTATTGTGGATGGCGTGGGAAATTCGATGTACGGGGAGCTGACCTTTCGCAATGGACGTACGGACCAGACCAATTTCGACAGGTATAAGATCATTCGCCACAGCGAGGCCCCTAAAAATATCGAGGTTTATTTTGTCGATAACGAAATCGCCCCGACCGGTTTGGGCGAACCGCCCTTCCCCCCGGTTACGGGTGCCCTGGCCAATGCTCTCTACAAGGCTACCGGAAAAAGATTTTACAATCAACCCTTCGCTACGGACCGGGAGGTAATAGGATAAAGTTATTGGAGCTCCTTATTCCCTAATTAAGGGTTCCATTACAATGTGGGATGTAACCTATTGTATTGCCTGTAAAGGTCCGGATTGAAGCGCGCAAGCGGATTCTGTTACCGACC
>CBDUBB010000180.1:0-5377 GCA_965365265.1 uncultured Flavobacteriaceae bacterium | reverse complement strand
CCTTCCACGGCCACGTAAATCAGTCCGTCAGGTCCCTGCCGCACATTTCGAACCCGTCCTATTTCATCCATCAGGCGTTCGCGTTTCAGGACCCTGCTGCCATCCATTTCAAGGCGTTCCAAATACCGAAAGGATAGGGACCCCACAAGAAGGCTTCCTTTCCATTGGGGGTACTGGTCGGAGGTGACAAAACACATGCCACTGGGGGCAATGGAGGGTATCCAGTAATGGATGGGCTGCTCCATTCCTTCCATCTCCGTCTTATCGGTGATGGGCGTGCCGCTGTAATTGATTCCGTAGGTGATCACCGGCCAGCCGTAATTTAGACCCTTTTGGACGATGTTGATTTCATCCCCACCCCGGGGGCCGTGTTCATGGATCCAGATTTCCCCGGTTTCAGGATGCCTCACCATTCCCTGTGGATTTCTGTTGCCAAACGTATAGATAGCCGGTAGCGCCCCTTCCGTATTTACAAACGGGTTATCCGCAGGGATGCGCCCGTCGTCGTGGAGGCGGTATACCTTTCCCCCGTCCCGGCTTAGGTCCTGGGGGTTCACGTCCCGCTGCCCCCTTTCACCTATCGTAAAAAAGAGGTATCCCGCGTCGTCGAACTCGATCCGGGAACCGAAATGCTGCCCGCGGGTCGTATTCGGGCCGGCCTTGTAGAGCACCTGCAGGTCCGTTAGCTGGTTTCCACTGAGCCGGGCCCGCGCAATAGCTGTGTTCCCACCTTTCTCATCTCCTTCTTCAGAGGCGTAACTAAGGTATAGCCAACCGTTTTCTGCATAGTTGGGGTGAAGCTCAATGTCCAGCAAGCCTCCCTGACCTCGAACATATACCGGGGGTACCCCCTGGATTTCGGTCTTTTCCCCATCCTTGAAGTGAATCAGGGTTCCCGCCTTTTCAGTGATCAGCATGCTGCCGTCCGGGAGGAAGGCCATCCCCCAGGGGATATCGAGGTCACGAACCACCAATTCAGCCGAAAACAGGGTCTCTTCAGGCGTTTCGGCCGTGTTTGGTTCGTTCTGTGCGCAGGAGGCAAAGATCATTACAACGAAAATCCATAATACTGCAATACTTTTTTTCATAACGAGTCGTTGAACTAATAAGATTTGTCGATGAATTGCCCATAATTTATGGGGTTTCAGCCTCAAAGATAAAGAGAATTTATACGATTAGATAATTACAATCAGGGGAATACACGGATCCCAAATCCCGTCTATTCTTACCATAAGACTACTTAACCTATGCTCCCGAAAAGAACCAGGCATCTGTTGTATGCCCTGCTGGTTGTGGGGATTTCTGTAATTAGTGCGTCTGCCGTTGAAGGAAGTCCGCTCACGGGTCTTCTGGATAGGGTAGGGACCCCTCCGGTCCCGGTAGTTCCTGAATCGAAAAGCGTATCCAGCGAAACGTCCATTGTGCCAACTGCACCTGCAGGCGCGGTGGAAGCCCCAACCCCCCTTTTTGCGACGATTATTCTCAACGCAGATGAAGAAGTTACCTGTAGCGACAATGGGTTTACCATCGCCAGGTTCAACCTTTGCGGGGATTTTGACGACCGGGTGATCGGAGTCAGCGGGTCACACGGGAGTTACGAGTGGCAGCAGCTCATCCCGGGGGGGAGCTGTACCTTCGACGTAAACGAGGATTGCCCGCCAATCATAGGGAATGAATGCAATACCTCCTGGCAAACCATCGGCAGCTCTTCCTCCCTGACGCTTTCTGCTCTGTCCATTCCCGCTGCAACGGGAGGGGAATTCCGGGTTCGTGTGGACGGGGGAACCTACTACTATTTCAAGGTTAAGAAAAGTACCATTACCCAGACCTACGTCAAAAGGGATTTTATTTGCGGGGCTCCCGGACGGATTCAGATAACAAACCTCTCGAGTGCCTATGAGTACAGTGTCGATGGAGGAAGCGGTTTTGGTCCCTGGCAGGCCTCACCCATCTTTGACAACCTCGTCCCGGGCACCTATTTGGTAAAGGCCAGGCTTCAAAACACCCCGAATACCTGTGAATATCCCTATGAGCCGATCCAGATCCAGCAGTTGGATATCGATATCGACGTCACCTTTACCGACGCCCAGTGTTTTGGGGATACCGGTAGTATTACGGTAACGGTGAACAATGTACCCGGCCCTTATAAATACACGCTTCTTGACGGGAGTGGCGTTCCCCAGGAGTTCACGACCTTTATCCCAAACAATCCCTATACCTTTGCCGCAGTGGGGCTGGGGACTTACAGTGTGCAGGTGGAGACCCAGCAGTGTGCCGGGGACCCGGCCAACGGCATTCCTCCGCCCCGGGAAAGCCTGGACACAGGTGGAAATCCAATCGTGATCGGGGACGGTCTGGTGGCCCTGTCAGCCTCCACCGAGGTCAATGAAAGCCTCAGCACGGACCCCGTATGCGGCGCAAACGACGCAGATATCATAGTCCGGACCTCAGGAGGGGTTCCTCCTTACTCCTTTACCGTCAGCGACGGTGGAACTTCGGCCGGCTCCTATACTTCTGAGACCACCTACAATGTGACGACTGCAGGCACCTATGATTTTACCATCACGGATGCGAACGGATGTGTGGTAACGGCCACCGCAAATGTGGAAGAACTCTCCCCCCCTGTGGTCACAGCCTCGGGAACGGATGGTGATTGCAGCAGCGGTGCACGCATAGACATCAATGTGGTGGATGCCAGGGGATACAATCTTTCCTTCAGGGCGGACCCCTCGGATCCCTGGTCCGCGAACCCTGTACTTACCGTTCCGGACGGGACCTACAATTCAATTCAGGTGCGCTACCAGCAGGGGGCCTTCGACTGTATTTATACCCTGCCAACCACCATCTCCGTCACTAATGTAGGGGCCATATCAGGGAATGCCGTCAAACTCCAGGACCGGCAGTGTAATGCCTCCGGAGGGGTGGATGGGGGTATCATCGAATTCCAGGGACCCTTCAGCGGGGGCTCCGGAAGCGGGTACGAATTCAGTATTGACGGGGTGAATTTCAGTTCCCAACTCACGTATTCCAACTTATCCCCGGGCACCTACACGCCCATTATCCGGGACGGGGGAGGATGTCGCCTGGAACTTACGGCCCTCACCATTGCAGAGGTCGACCCTCCTACCGATATCGCATTTACCCAAAGCACCATCAACTGTGCAACAGGTACTTCTGACGTCCAGCTTTCGGTAAGCAGCAATGCGCCTATCGTACTCTATGAGGTCATTAGCCCGGTTTCAATACCCAATGGGGGGTCCGATCTTTTCAACGGATTGAACATCAATACAGCCTATACTTTCCGGGTAACGGATGCCAACGGGTGTTCCTATGAAGAAAGCTTTACCCCTGCCGTGATAAGCTCTATACGGGCGCGCCTGAAATCAGGAGGCGATACCCGGGTATGCCCCGGGGCAACTGATGGCAGTGCGACCTTTATTGTCGATGGGTTCCAAAACGGCTATACCTACAACATCAATGGCGGGCCGGAAAGCACCGTGCAAACCGATCCGGAAGTTGCCTTGCCGCCCTCGGGTGCCGGAACCTACACCATCACCATAACCGATGCCGATACGGGATGTACGGATACGGCTTCCGTACAGATCGATGAGCCCGGCAGTCCGCTATCCCTCAATGGTTCCGTTACGGATATGAGTTGCGCCAATGGGAATACCGGAAGGGTAGTGGCCAATGCCAGTGGGGGTTGGGGTGCCTATCGGTATAGCCTGCAACCTCCTACAGGACCCACGCGCGGCCCCAGGAGTGGTAGGGTTTTCGGTAACCTGACACAGGCCGGTACCTACCTGCTCACGGTAGAGGATGCGGAAGGCTGTAGTGAAACCTTTTCCTTCGACCTGACCCCGATTAATCCCCCCCTAGTCAGCCTGGACCCGGCTGCCTCTGATTTCTGTTTTGTCCCCGGCACCGGAGCTACCCTGGCAGTGACCTCCAGCGCTGGAACCGCACCTCTTGGAACGCACCAGTACCGTATCAATGGGGGGTCGTTGCAGCCAAGCCCTGTTTTCAGCGGATTATCCCCGGGGGATTATACCCTGGAGGTAGTGGACGGCAATTCCTGTAGCGACGCCATTACCCTTACTGTAAATCCCCAACTCCGTGTTACCGCGGCGATCGATACTGAGATCCCCTGTGGTGGAGCTGATGGCAGCCTGCAGGTACAGGTTAGCGGAGGCTATCTTCTGGGCTCCGGCCCTAAACAATACGAAGTGAGCCCGGACAATGGGGTTACCTTTGGACCGCCGGCTCCGCTAAGCGCCAATAGTTTCCTTTTCGACACAAACCTGCCGGGGGAATACGTGTTCCGGGTAACCGACAACCAGGGGTGTGTGGCTCTGTCCCCCCCTGTGACGTTGAACCCTCCTGCAAACATAGACCCGGCCAGCGTTAGCGTGATCCCGGCCAGTTGCGGCCTGACCGATAATGGGTTGGTCACCATTACCCCGGATGCAACCAGCGGGATTCCACCCTATGAAATCAGTTTTGACGGCGGAGGCTTCAGCTCACAGACGGTATATTCCAACCTGAATGCCGGACAGACCTATACTTATGTGGTCCGGGATGCCCGGGGTTGTGAAACCATAGCGGATACCGTCACGATCCCCACGGACAGCACCCCACCCCCTGATACGGCGGTAAGTCCGGTGACAGCGAATTGCCTGGCCGGGGTCGTGGAGGGAAGCATCGCCATCACCGGGGTAACGGACGGGAACCCCGATTTTACATACATCCTTCAGGATCAATTTGGCAACGAAGTCAGCCGGATCGGGCCAACTACGAGTACTACGGAAACTTTTGACAACCTACCCCCGGGGACCTACCGGGTAGTGACCCTCGATGCCTTTGGTTGCCGGGACGAAGACACCGTTACGGTGGATCAGACTACCCTGGATGTGGTCCCGGACGCTGTCCCTGCGCCTGTTTGTGATGCCGCAGGATTCTCGAATACGGTAGAAATCGTGGGAGGTGTTGGCCCGTTCCTGATTCGCCTTGCGAATGACCCGAACCCACCAGTAACGCCTAACAGCCCTCCAAGACGCCATACCTTTTCAGGGCTGCAGTTCGGCGTGACTTATGTCGTAGAGGTAACCGACCAGGGAACCGGTTGTGTGTACCTGGAGGAGATCCCGCCCATTGACGGTCCGAACCCCCTGGAGGTGACGGCTTCTTCCACCCCTGGCTTTTGCGACCTCAACCGGAACGGACAAATCACATACAGCGTGGATGGATTCGGTATCGGGACGGACCTTTTAATCGAATTGCTCAACACGGATGATGGCACCCGCATCACCATTGGGACACCGAGTGGGGTTTCCCCCGTCTATTCGGACTCCTATGAGGCCCTCACGGGCAACTACCA
>CBDUBB010000179.1:0-5417 GCA_965365265.1 uncultured Flavobacteriaceae bacterium | reverse complement strand
CTGCGACCTCCTGCTCCCAAAGCAGGCGCGATAACCGGGCTACGCTACACCCCGAAAAAAAACAGCGGACGGGTCCGCTGGAGCCCTATTTTAAGGGACGAACGCGGAGAGACTGGGACTCGAACCCAGGCGACGGTTACCCGTCGACAGATTAGCAATCTGCTCCGTTACCACTCCGGCACCTCTCCAAAATTGTCTGTAATGAACGATTGAAAGAATCCCATTTGATTCTAGCGGTCGCAAAGGTACTTTTTATGCCTAACGGAAACAACTTTTTAAAAGATTTTTTCGAACGGGAAAAAGTCAGTACTCCCCTTGAAATGACCCAAGATACCCCTCTTTGGTCAAAGTCTCCACGGATAGTCGTACGCCTGAGTAATCCCCGGGGCTTTGAAACCGTATGGTGGCTTCTCCTTTTTTATCAGTCCGGACCGCGGGGTCCCAATACAGGGTACTAGGGTCTTTCCTGCGTAATTTACGGCTCTCATTTCGTTCCACCAGCCAGGTGGCGTGGTCCAGTGAGGGCTCATAACCCTTGAATTTCAGGCCGCCCTCCTTGCGATTGACGTAATCCAGGTAATTACCGCTTCGCGTGTAGACCAGCATTACGCCCGTGGGGGCCTGCACTCCGAAAATAGACGCCTGCCCGGCATCGATGATAAACTCGATCCTCAAAATATCCAGGGGAGTCAGGTATACCAGAGGGGACAAATACGGATCACCGCCCGTTCGGATAATCTGTCCATCCACCACCCAAAGTACCCCACCTCCTCCACGGCGCGTATGGTATGCCACAGGAACACCATCAACAGTGGGTCGGGATTGTATCCCGGGGATTTTACGTATCAGGATATCTATAGGCATGGGATTCTCCAGGTCCTGATATACTATATCAAAGGGATTCGGTTCTATACCATACAGGCTGGGTACGACCTTTCGCTGCTCCCGTTGTTTCTGAAGGGTGGCCTCATCGAGCTGGATGACCCCGGTGGTATCAAAGGCGACTGTTGGAGTGGTCTCTACCAACTGGTTATTTCTCCGGGACTTCTGGTACGCTTTGCTTTTGGAAGGTTCCGGCGTTGACGTGTTATTTTTGTCAGCCCCCTCACGGATGGGTTTGATCTTCACCAATCGTTGTGTCTGTTCGTCCCCTTTGGTCCGGAACACAAACTGCGTCTCCCCTATTACCTCCAGGCCCTCCAGATGAAGTACGCCTGCGGTATCTGTTTTGGCCTCGCGGATCACCAGGGTGGAATCCGAGGTGGCCAGCATCTGGATCTCGGTGTTTGCCAACAAATTGTTGTCCAGGTCGTAGGCTGTACCGTGAAGCTCCAGAGCGCGTTGCACCGGATAGCGTATCTCCCCGGGAAGGGTTTTGTCCTCTCCCTCCGATACTTCAGTCTGGATCATCAGGTCCTGCAGGAACCGGTTTTGCCGTGCTTCCCTGTAAGATGCCCCGGAAGCCATAGGGTCCAGGTAGGACAACAGGGCTGCTGAATCAGCCCTACCTCCCTCTGTTACGGCAAGGGAAAGGTCTGTTTGTACGGGGGAACCGTCCGGGCCCGTAACGCGAACCCTGAACGCGTTCTCCCCGCCCTCGCTGTAATTAACCTGTAAAGGCTCCACTTCGATGTGGAGTGCCCCGGGGGCATCAATCCAAACGGGGCGTTCCGTCCACAGATGCTCGTCCAGGCCGGTAAGGGTAAATTTCATAATTCCCAGGGGCAATCCAGCTTTCGGGATATCCAGGGTGGCAGTCGGCATCTCTTCGAATTCGAGTACATGAATAAAATAAGTCTTCCCGTTCCGTTCCCCTTTGAGAACCACAGGCTCAGCACTCATGGCCCCTGTAGGCTGCACTTCCAGGCGAAGCCTGTCGGCTTCCAGACTGTTTACCTTCAGTGAATACCCACTGGCAGCTACTTCAGGCAACTCCAATTCCGTGCCCTTAAGGGTACGCAGGCGATACTGAATGCCGGCCTCCGGCCTGAAGATGGCCATTCCAAAACCGCTCCCATATTCCTGTACCGGCACCAAAGAACGGCCGGACCCATCAATAATGTGCCCCTCCGGCCAATCTGCATCGGGTTCAGCAGCACGGACCACCAGACGGTTCTGAATACCAGCCAGCAGACGCCCTCCTTCCGGATAAAAGGTGATCTGCCCTTCCGACGAGCTCAGGGCTTCCTTATCCGGGTCAGAAACCTCCCCTACCTGGATTTCCCTTCGAAAAAACTGGTCTTTGCCATAGTTCTGCATCCAACGGGTATAGGCGACCAACTCATAAGTGCCTTCTTCAAGCCTTTTCGGGAGGCGCAGGACCCCCTCCCCGGCGCCCCCGCTCAGAGGATGGTACTGAGAACTCACAAGGATATTTTCCGCATCTCGCAATTCCAGTTTTAGCACCCCGCTGGGACTAAGCCTGTTCCGGGTGGGTACATTGAAGACATACGCTTTGAAGAATAGGGCTTCTCCGGGCTCAGCAGAGGTACGGTCCATATGCAGGTAGACCTTCTCCTCCCAAAGGGCAAGAGAATCCAAGACCACCTGGTCCTGAACCTCTTCAAGAGCATGCAGGGAAACATACGGCACCGGCCTTACGGCATCACCCTGGGAAAAACCGAATTGCAAACAGCAGGCTATGGAAAACGTAAAGAACAGTTTTTTCATTTTTTGGAACTATGGCTGGCAGGTTTGAACAAAAGATACGCACGTAAGGAGTGTATCCTTACTTTTTTAGCAAAATTTTATCAAATTTTATGCCAAAATCTGAAGGCCAAACGAAAGGCTCCGACCGGGAAGGAAAGAGGTTTTATCTCCCCTACTCCGGATACTCTACCCGGAGGTGGTAGATGTTCGTCAACCGTTGCTTGAGGACTTTTTTGACAGACTCGATGTCCTTGAAGGTAATGTCGGCATTGAGAAACTGACCGGCCTGCATCTGCCCACCCACAATCCGGTCAACGAATTCATCGATGATGGGGTATGTGGGGTTCACCAGGCTTTTGGAGGCTGCCTCAACGGCATCAGACATCATCAGGATGGCGGTTTCCCTGGAGAATGGGATTGGTCCCGGGTACCGGAAATATTTTTCGGCTGTAGCTTCCGGATGCTCCTCCTTGAACTTTTTATAAAAATAGTACACCAGGGTCGTCCCGTGATGTGTCCTTATAAAGTCGATAATTCGGTCAGGAAGCTTGTTTTTCCGCGCCATTTCAATTCCCTCAATCACATGGCGTATGATGATCTCCGCACTGCTCTTGGGGTCAAGGTCGTCGTGGGGATTGATGTTGGTGGTCTGGTTCTCCGTGAAATAGGTCGGGTTGTTCATCTTGCCAATATCGTGGTAGAGGGCCCCTACCCTCACCAGCATGGCATTGGCGCCGATCTCATTGGCCGCTGCCTCTGCCAGGTTGGCCACCTGCAGGGAATGGTTGAAGGTACCGGGAGCCTTGTTGGACATTTCCTTGAGGAGCTTCGAATTGGTATCTGAGAGCTCCAGCAGGGAGACATCGGAAACCATCCCGAACATCTTTTCGTAAATGTAGATCAGGGGCTGTGCAAAAAGGGTGATCATTCCGTTGAGGAGGAAAAACCCGAAATTCACCCAGATCACGTTGTCGAGGTTTCCTTCATGGATAATATGGAAGGCAAAATACCCGAGGATATAGATCAATGTGATCTGACCCACGGAAATAAAGAGGTTCGCCCGGTTGTAGAGTTCCGAGACGGTCAGGATAGTGACGATCCCCGCCACGATCTGCAGGAAGATGTATTCAAAACTGTTGGGGACCACAAACCCCAGGATCAGTACCGTCAGCACGTGCACAAACAGGCCAAGGCGCGCATCGAAGAAGGTCTTCAATATCAGGGGGAGGATACAGAGGGGGACCACATAGACCAGGTCTGCGTCGTATTTGACCACCAGGGTGGTCAGAAAGACCATGACCAGGATGTTGAAAAAGATAAAGGTCACATTGATGTTGTTCCGGTACACTGCCGGCCGGTATTTCTTGAGGAAAAGCAGGAGCATCATCAGCACCAGGGCCACCAGGATGGTATACCCGGCCAGGATGAAATAGGCATTGTTGGCCGTCCAAAGCTCCGATTCGTATTCAGCCTTCAGGGATTCCAGCATTTTGAGGTTGTCGGCCTCCACCACCTCCCCTTTCGCGATGATCAGTTTGCCCTCATCCACACTGCCACGGGTCAGGGATATATTGTTGAGGCGATTTTCAAGCTCCTTTTGCGTCAGGCGGGTATCCAGGCTAACGTTGGGCCTTAGGACTCTCAACAACAGTGGCGAATAGGCGTCCTGATAGGCTTCCAGTCTTTTCTCACGGATGAGCCTGGAAACAATATCCTCCAGATTTGCGTTCTGGTTGATGGATTCCCAGGGTATTCGCCGGGCCTCATTGTCCCGCACCAGGTAAACATCCCCCGAGGGGGGCCTGGGTCCAAGGTCTCCCAGTCCGGTGCGGTAAACGCTGTCAATCATCGAACGTCCAAGCCGTTTCAGGGTATTTCTCCGCCTTGCCGATAATTCACCTTCCGGGAAGGCAGAAGGAAACTCCTGTTCATAGGAATCATATGCTGCCTGGGCGGTTTCGGCTTCAAAACGGTAGTAGGGTATCTGGTTCTGCTCGATCGATTTACGTTCGGTGGCCAGCTCCTGATCCGTTTTGCGAATTGAAAAATCAAAGGGGGCGTAGAGGTTTTCGTATTGCCACGGCTTCCCCTTTTGGAATTCGTATTTAAAGTGCCCGCCCCTGGGAAAGAAAAAGACAATACAGCCAATCGTCAGAAAATACAGGATGTATTTATAAATGACGGACTGGGATCGATACAGGGAATCCAGGGTTTTGGACATAAATTCGGCTCTTGAATTCAAAAATAGGAAAATCCCGCGCTTTTGAGCCGTTCCGGGGAGGCATCCGGTTTTAATTTATTAATTTCGTGCTAGAAATATACGTCCTATGAAAGAGGTTGTGATCGTATCCGCTGTGCGGACTCCCATCGGAAGTTTCCTGGGGGCCCTGTCATCCGTTCCCGCCCCCCAGCTGGGGGCTGTGGCCATTCGCGCCGCTCTTGAAAAAATTGATCTGGACCCCGCCCGGGTAGAGGAAGTCCTTATGGGGCACGTGGTCCAGGCAGGAGCCGGTCAGGCGCCTGCAAGGCAGGCGGCCATTAAGGCCGGAATCCCGGATACGGTTCCCTGTACGACGGTGAATAAGGTTTGTGCCTCGGGGATGAAGGCCGTCATGCAGGCCGCCCAGGCCATTGCACTGGGGGATCGGGAGATCATGGTCGCCGGGGGGATGGAAAACATGAGTAGTATTCCTCATTACATTCATTTGCGGAACGGTAAAAAATTCGGCCCCGCGACCCTGGAAGACGGCATGCAGAAAGATGGCCTG
>CBDUBB010000178.1:0-5417 GCA_965365265.1 uncultured Flavobacteriaceae bacterium | reverse complement strand
CCTCTCTATAAGGAGTAACAGGTGAAATCGACCAAAACGGACCGGTTCAGGGCCGCTGTGGTGGCCAAACCCGTGATCAACTGGTACAGTTTCGTCCTGTATGCAGACAACCCGGCCTTTTTCTACCGGTACTGGTTCCCGGCGAAACCCTGGGAAGATGCAGAACATTATATGAAGCGTTCCCCCATCAGTTATGTGGGCAATGTGACCACGCCCACCATGCTGCTTACCGGGGAGGAGGATTACCGCACCCCCATCGCGGAATCGGAACAGTTCTACGCGGCCCTGAAGATTCAGAAAGTGGAATCCGCCATGGTCCGGATTCCCGGGGCAGGCCATGGGATTGCCAACCGTCCGAGCAACCTGATCGCCAAGGTGGCCAGTGTGCTGACGTGGTTTGAAAAGTACCGAGAGAAAAAACAGTGAATCGAGGTAACCAAAACCTGTTTGTTGTCCAATCCTTCGGTGATGACGATCACCAGTTTGCGTTTGTCTGACATGATTAAAAGGTTTTGAGTTGATGGTTGCCAGGTATGCATGACTTGGAAAAATAAATTGCATGAAAAGTTCAAGTATTGTGCTTAGGGGTTCAGGTCTTACAAAACTTATATTAGGATGTGTGAGCAATATACTATGAGATAATCCGGGAAAGTGGAGGGACAGAAAGGCCCCAGGAATCTGGACTTTATTGTTGATTTTTAGTATCTTAAGACGACTTATTTAACCTAATACCAATTAAAATGAAAAATCAAATGACAAATATTTTCAGGCTACTGTTTCTATCTGCAATTCTGATTTTTGCCGGATGCAAAGGAGATGGGAAGAAAACTCAAGAAGTCGAAGAAGTAGTTAAACCTGAAATAGAACAAGAAGATCTGCAAGCTGAACAGGAGCAAATAAAGAATACTGTTATAGCAGAGGGAGGTGCTGTAATAATGTTAATGATCACTGATGCAAAAACCTTGTTTGAAAGTGATGAATCCTCGATAATTGATGAGAAAAATCCAAGCTTGGAGTATATAAATATGGAGTCTGAAGGTCAAAAACCAGAGCACAGAGCTGCAACTAATGATGAAGTTTCTGCCAAGAAGTTTGAATCAAGTGTGTATAGAGGTCGTAATACAGTATGGCATTTTAGGGTGGATCCGACAAATCCCGATAATAGAAAGTTTATAATTGAAGTTCAAGAAATTGACTTCCAAGAAGATCCCGTTAATCCTTGCCAAGCATTTGATTTGGTTAGATATCCAAGAGGAAACAAGGGGCTTGTACGTGCCCAAGTAAAAGGCAATGCCCCAGTAGGATGTCAACAGCCTTATACAATAATTTTTACGCTTCACGATATAACTAGGGATACATCTCGTACGTTTGTACTGGACCCCTGGATTATCGTCAGGTAACGACCTGATCTATTGATTTTTATTTGATGCAATATCTCAGAACCCTTTTAGTATTTTCTCTGCTAGTAATGCAATATGGTATCGCCCAGCAACGTCAACAGGTTGCGGACAGCCTGCGCATGATCTATGAGGCCGATACCCTTTCCGGGGTTGATAAAATGGTATTGCTTGATAATCTGGCCTATCACGAAATAAACGATCTGGACCTCGCACTGAAATATGCCGAGGAACTCATTGCCCTGGCAAGGGAGGCTGGGAATAACAAATATTTGTACAATGGGTATCAGATGAAGGGTCATGTCGGATTGAGACAAAACGACCTGGACATGACCCTCGCCTCCTATCAGCAGGCCATGGAAGTGGCGCAGCAGGAAAATGACAGAGAGGGAATGGCACTTTCGCTGATGTACCAGGGAACGGTATATTCTGATTCAGGGGAACCTGGGCGGGCCATCGCTAAATTCGAGCAATGTATTGAAATACTCAGGGATCCAAGCATTCAAAACCAGGAACGGGGCAGGTATTTATTGGCCTCTACCCTGATGAACCTCGGCTTTGTCCACTTTCAGGTAGATGAATTGGTGAAGGCGGGGAGTTACTTTCAAGAGGCTCGTGATATGTATGAAGAACTGGATCCCGAGATGAGTCGGACGGGACTTCCTTTTGTGCTGGGAAACCAGGGGATGATCTTTGCCAGGCTAGGGGACCATACAAAAGCAAAAGAAAATCTTACACGGGCCATTGAGTTGCTTGAGGAGGATGAAAATTACGACCCCATTGCCGAATACCAGATCACCCTGGCGGAAGTCTACTGGGATGAGGGAGAGTTCAAAAAGGCTCATGACCTGTCTATTGAAGGCCTGGGGCATGCCGAAAGGCTTGGAAAAAAGGAGCTCATCAGCAGGGCAAGTTGGGTCCTTGCCCAACTGGATATCAGGTCAGAAAATTACAAGGAGGCCGTTGAACACCAGACCATGTATATTCAGTACAAGGATTCCATGGATGTGGAAACGGTCGATATGTCCCGCTATGAGCGCGAAAGGGCGCAACTAATGGCAGAACAGGCCAAATCCGAACTGAAGATTCAGTCGTTGCAACGAAAAAGAGAACAGACGGCACTTTGGGCAGTAGGGGCCACGGCTTTACTGCTGATAATCATACTCACTGGCGGCTATGGCAGATACAATTATATAAAGAAAACAAACAAGACCATTTCCGAGGAGCGGGACCGGTCGGAGAAGCTGCTGCTGAATATCCTGCCTAAGGAGACGGCCCAGGAACTCAAGGATAGTGGGCGGGTGCTCGCCAAGCGTTTCGAGTCGGTAACCGTCCTTTTTACGGACTTCAAGGGGTTCACCGCCCATGCGGAGAGCCTGGACCCCGAAAAACTGGTAAAAAGCATCGATTATTATTTTTCTAAATTCGATGCCATCGTGGAAAAACACGGCCTTGAAAAGATCAAGACCGTGGGGGATGCTTATATGTGCGCCTGCGGACTACCCTTCCCTTCTGAGGACCACGCAAAAAAGGTTCTTAAAGCTGCTTTTGAGATCAGGGACTTTGTACTGGAATCCAAATCGGATTCATTAAATGAACATATTCGGTTCGACGTCCGGATCGGGATCAATTCCGGCCCCGTGGTGGCCGGGGTGGTAGGCACCAAGAAATTTGCCTACGACATCTGGGGGGATACCGTAAACATCGCTTCCCGTATGGAATCAAGTTCGGAACCGGGCAGGATCAATGTGGCTGAAGCCACTTACCAGTTGATCCGGGACGAATATGAAT
This sequence comes from uncultured Flavobacteriaceae bacterium, assembly GCA_965365265.1. Classification (GTDB taxonomy): domain Bacteria; phylum Bacteroidota; class Bacteroidia; order Flavobacteriales; family Flavobacteriaceae; genus Robiginitalea. The sequence goes on along the minus strand of CBDUBB010000178.1, from coordinate 2,229 downwards.
GTGAACACCGTGGAAAAATCGATGTCAAGAACCGTGGCAGACTCAACATGTACTTTGTTCATGGTAAAAAGGCAAAATCCAGAACTGCCTAAAAAAACACCGGCAACCGTCAGGGTTACGGCCCTGAACTGGCTACCGGTGCCATAGCAGCAATTCCCACAAAGCAACTATTGGTGGCAACCCCTCCCGGGATTGCCTGGACAGGGGCTCTCCCCTGCCCCAGACTTAGGCAACGTCTAAGTGCTGAAGCTTTTCCAAAGCCTCGGATTTTGAATTCACATCCAGCTTCAGGTAGATGTTCTGAATATGGAAGTTTATCGTGCTGGGAGACACGAACAGCTTTTCAGCTATCGTTCTGTAGGTGGCTCCCTGGCTCAGGTATTCGATGATTTGGTTCTCCCGCTCCGAAAAACAACTGTAGGACTTTCGCCTGAAGGCGCTGATGATCTCCCTGGCGATATCATTGCTCAGGGCAGCCCCTTCGAACCGGATCGCATTAAGGGCATCGAGCAGGCGCTTTTTCGTAATGGGTTTGGTGAGATACCCCACTGCCCCGTTTTTAAAAGCTTCCTTAATAATATCGAAGTTGTTTTCGGAGCTGACCATGATGATACGGGCTTCCGGGTTCTTTTTACGGAATTCGCAAACCCCCTCAACCCCTGTTAATCCGGGAAGCTGAACTTCGGAAAGCACGAAATCCGGCCGTTTGGAAGGGTAATCTTCCAGGGCCTCTTCCACAGACCTGTAGATACCGCAAAGGCCGTATTCAGGATAGGTGCTGAAATAGTAGGCGAAAGATTCATGGAACCGGGGGTCCGGATCAATGACCATTGTTTTTAAGAGTGTAGTTGTGTGCATGGCTAATAAGATTTGGGTTGTATTTTTTTGAAATTAGGACGCATTATCCTTTTCCAGGCCCAGGGTAAGGCTGGCTTGTTCCAATGGACAGTCCTCTGTAAGAGGTGGCTTTAAAGCCTTGTTTCAGTAGGTTCCGACAGGGAATCTGTCACATTTAAGAATCCAAATAAAGGGGTCTGCCTGGTTCACTGCTCAGCAACGATAGTCCGAGGCGGCGGTCCTGGATCCGGGGAAAGGGGTTCCCCTGGCTTTCTTAAACTTTCTGGAGTACAGGTAGGTTTTCATAAAAGATCGATTTGGGTTGCATATCTTCAAAAATGAAATTAGAGAATACTCCCCATTTGTCCTAGGAAATACCTGTTTTTTCGATCAAATGCAGGGGTTTTTTACTTCCAGGGTGTCTCGCCAACTTATTGATACTGTGTAGATAACCCAAAAAGAGAAAGCCACTTGCCTAGGGCGGGACAAATGGCTTTCAGGGGCGGGGTTCGCGGATGGGTTTATCACCATCCACGATACCCCTCTGTTGGGCGAGGTCTGTTCAACCTCAATCCATCATGAGTTTTTGGACTGAAGTCATCATTCCTGGTAGCTGACTTCAGCCGTGGCTACCGGGTTGTAGACCTCCATGATCCACTTCTCATCCCGGTACTGTCCCTGCAGGTTGGAGACAAACGCATTTTTGGCGGCCATCTTATCGTTAAAATCGGCCAGATATACATAATACAACCCGTTCTCTGTGTTATAGAATTGCTTGGCATCCAATCCTTTCTCTTTCAATGATTTTACGAAAGCATTCAGATACTTCTTGTTCTTGTAAACATTAGCAATCAAATAATAACCAGATGATACCCCAACGATATCCGACCGGTTTTTGGCTCGTATGGGTAATTCTTTAAAGTCTCGTTTGGCACTGGGTTTGGGGGTTTCCGTCTGCTGGGTCTTCACCGGGGACTGGGCCGCGGCGATACCCGTTTGGATCGGTCTGCCGATAGCCCGGGAAGGCTCGGCAGGGGTCGCTTGTTGCCGGATCTCATTCCGGATGGTGCGCACCATGTTCTCGAATTTCTGTTCGAACATCGCGGTGCGAGCTTCTTCAATGGAATCCTGGCGGAACATGAGCTCATCCAGGATCAACCTGTTCTCGAAGGCCAGGGATTGCTCGTTTACCACGACATCGGCATCCCGCTGGGCGCGGAGTTCCAGGATCTGCTCTTCATAGTTGCGCACGATATTGTCGATCTGCGCGTCCTTGCTGGCATCCACGAATACCTCCCCGGTGGTGTCCTCTTCCTTAAAGGTATAAGCCAGGGACAATTCGTGGTTCCAGCCAAGGTTGGCGCCGGAGTCCGAAAGGTCCTTTTCCATCAG
>CBDUBB010000177.1:0-5465 GCA_965365265.1 uncultured Flavobacteriaceae bacterium | reverse complement strand
TGCCAGTTGTCCGGTCAGGGTCCAGAGCGGGTTGTCAAAACTGAGGTTGCCAAAATTGTCCGCTGTGATTCCCACCAGGGCAGAGGCCGTCAGGGAGGGCAGGCGGTTGCCTTTGGCAGCACCCACCTGGGCATTCTGGGCGATCAGTTCATACTCCGAAGCGATCACGTCCGGTCTGCGGGCCAGCAGATCCACCGGCTTAGCCAGGGGGAGGTCAAACTCATACTTCTGTTCACTTAGCGGTTTGCCCGTTTCTACAGGACCGGGGTTCTGGCCGATAAGGATGCTGAGCGTATTTTCCAGCTGCACTATCTGCCGCTCATACTGGGGAACCGCACCGGCTGCAATGGTATACTGGATGGTGGCCTGGTCCACATCGATGATGGGAACGATCCCTTTATCATATCGCGCCTGTATGAGATGGAGCATACTGTCCCTGGCAGTGGCATTCCGTTTGGAGATTTCGTACTGTGATTTGGCACGCAGAAGGGAAAAATAGGTGCTGGCCACGTCGCTGATCAGGGAGAGCATCACTCCCCGGTATCCGTATTCGGAGGCTACCAGGGCAGCCCGGGCGGCTTCGGATCTCCTCCGCAGTTTCCCCCAAAGGTCCAACTCCCAGTTGGCGGAGGCTGCCCCCAGGATCAGATTCTGGGTTTCTCCAATGTTGTTTAGCAGGAAATTTCCCCTTTGCACCTGTCCCTGCGCATCGAACTTGGGCAGGAGTTCCGCATTCTGATTCTTCAAAAACAGACGTCCCTGCAGCACATTCTCGGCAGCGATCAGGGCATCCCGGTTGTTGTTCATCGCTGTGGTGATCAGGGTGTCCAGGACCGGGTCGTCATAGAGGTTCCACCAGAGCAGGTCCGCAGTGGAAAGCTCGAGGGTGTCGGTGTTTACGCTGTCATAGGCCACCGTCCTGTCGGGATCCTCCTGGGCATAGGAGGTGGGCTGCTCAAATTCTGTGCCCTTGTAATTCTTCCCGATCTTACAACTGTGGAAGAACATCGCCACGAGCGCTATCAGTAGTATTCGCTTCATTCTTCCAGGGGTATTTGAGGGGTTAGCTGCTCCCTTTTCTTCTCGTATCCGGCAATTTTACCGATCAGCAGGAACAGCATGGGATAAAAGAAGACGCCAAGCAGGGTAGCAATGCTCATGCCGCCCAACAGGGCTATGCCCATCACTTTCCGGGCCTCAGCTCCGGTCCCTGAAGCGACCACCAGGGGGAACACCCCGAGGATAAATGAAAAGGCGGTCATCAGAATGGGCCTGAACCTGGATTTGGCCGCGGCGATGGCCGCATCGAAAAGGGAGATCCCTTTTTTAAACTCATCATTGGCAAACTCCACGATCAGGATGGCATTTTTGGCCGCCATCCCTATGAGCATCACAAAGGAAACCTGGGCAAAGATGTTGTTTTCAAAACTCACGCTGAACTGTCTCGCAATCCAAAGGAAGAACAGCGCCCCGAAGATGGCGAAGGGGGTCCCCAGCAGGATTGCGAACGGAAGACTCCAGCTTTCGTACTGGGCGGCAAGGATCAGGAATACGAAAATAAGCGAGAACGTAAGGATAATTCCCAGGGAACCGGATGCCTTGTCTTCCTGAAAGGACATGGCATTCCAGGAAGTGGTCATATCCGAGGGCAGGACCTCCTCCGCCACTTCCTCAAGGGCCTGCATTGCCTGGGTCGAGGTATACCCGGGTGCAGGGGCACCGGTTACCTCCACAGCCCTGAAGAGGTTGAAGCGGGTGGTATAGTCCGGACCGGTCACCGGTTTTATGGTGGCTACGGTGGAGAGTGGCACCATGTCACCGTCCTTGTTTTTGATGAAAAAATTCTCAATCTGTGCTTCATTCACCCGGTACTCGCTCTCCGCCTGTATATAGGTTTTGTACAACCGGCCGAATCGCGTAAAATCATTTACGTAAGCCCCGCCCATAAAAGCGCCAATGGTCTTGTAGAGATCGTTGAGGGAAACACCCAGCTTGAGGGCTTTTTCCTTATCGATGTCCATATACCGCTGCGGGACGCTGCTTTCAAAAGTGGTAAAGGCACGGCCGATCTCTTCCCGCTGGTTGGCCGCAGCTATGAATTTGCCAGTGTTCTGTGCAAGGTATTCCGGGGCATTCCCCCCTTTGTCCTGTACCATAATGCTGAACCCGGACCCATTTCCTAGTCCCGGGATGGCGGGGGGGCCAAATGCAAAGGCCTGGGCTCCTTTAATATTGAGGGCCAACTCCCGGTTTACCCGGTCGATGATTTCTTTGGCGGTGGCTTCCCGTTCTCCCCAATCCTTGAGGGTGACGAACATAAACCCATTGTTAGGGGCCATGGCACCCGATAGCAGGCTGTATCCCGTGGCGTTGGTAACATATTCGACTTCCGGATACTTCAGAAGCCGCTGCTCGATTTTACTGCTGATCTCATTTGACCGCTGAAGGGAGGCCGCATTGGGCAACTGAATGTTCACATAGAAATACCCCATGTCTTCCTCGGGTATAAAACCACCCGGTACGAGGCTGCCGAAAACACCCGCCCCCAGGGTAAGGATAATGATAAAGACAACCCCTCGTTTCAGCTTACCGGTGATCACATTGGTATAGGTCATATACCCGTCCGTGGTCTTTCCCATCCATTTATTGAAGGCTGCGAAAAATTTACCGAGAAGGCCTTTGTACGGTTTTGGCTTCTTCAGCAGGAGGGCGCAAAGGGCCGGGCTCAGGGTTAAGGCATTGACGGAGGAAACCAGTACAGACACCACGATGGTAATGGCGAATTGCTGGTAAAGGATCCCCGTGATGCCGGCCATTCCGGCAACCGGAATAAAGACGGCTACCAGTACGAGCGTAGTGGCCATGATGGGAGCGGAAACCTTTTTCATGGCGTCTATGGTCGCCTCCCTGGCGCTCATGCCCTTTTCAATATTCACCTGCACGGCCTCCACCACCACAATGGCGTCATCCACCACGATCCCGATGGCCAGGACCAACCCCAGCAGGGAGAGTACATTGATTGTAAAGCCAAGGGCGGGGAAGAATATAAAAGCCCCGATCAATGAGACCGGAATCGCGAGTGTTGGGATCAGGGTGGCCCTCCAGTCCTGAATGAAAATAAAGACCACCAGGATTACCAGGACCAGGGCGATGATCAGCGTAATCACGATATCCCGGATCCCCGCGGTGATGGGAAGGGTTGAGTCCAGGGATACGTCGTACTGCATCCCTTCCGGGAACCCCTTCTGAATTTCCTCCATTTCTGCGATAATGTTGCCGGCCAGTTCAACCGCATTGGAACCGGGGGCCTGGTAGAGGCCGATGATGGCCGCCGATTTCGGCACCGAGTCCCTGTCCTGCAGATTCACGCCCAGGCGAGGGATCATGCTGTAGGTCTCAACCCCCAGGGCCACGCGGGCAATGTCCCGGATCTTTACCTGGGAGCCATCTGAAAGGGTACGCACCACGATCTCCTCAAAGGCCTCAGGGGAATTAAACCGTTCCGGCAGTCTCACGGTATAGGTAAACTCAGTACCTGGAGGAGCTGGTTCTGCCCCGAATTTTCCCCCGGGCACGATGACATTTTGTTCGTTGATGGCATTGATGATCTCGGGAACGGTGATCCCCAGGACGGAGAGGCGGTCCGGTTTGATCCAGATCCGCATGGAATAGTTGGAAGCCCCCAGGACATCCGCCCCAATCCCGGGATACGGGCCAGGCGGTCCTTAATATTGATCAGGGCATAATTCCCGAGGAATTCCTGGTTGTTATGCGTCGGATTGTCCGAGGTAAGGGTCACCAGCATCAGCTGGTTCGGCATAGACTTTTTGGTGGTAACCCCATACTGGGTAACGGCAGCAGGGAGTTTTGAGGTGGCCGCGGAAACACGGTTTTGTGCCAGTACGGTATTCATATCCGGGTCCGTGCCCACGTCAAAGGAGACCTGGATGGTCATGGTACCGTCGTTGGAGTTGGTAGACTTCATATAGATCATGTTGTCTACCCCATTCATCTCCTGCTCGATGGGGGTTGCCACGGATTCCTCCACGTTCAGGGCATTCGCCCCGACATAGGTGCCGCGGACCTCCACCACGGGAGGCGTGAGATTCGGATATTGTTCTATGGCCAGCCCGATGACGGACACCCCACCAACAATTACGATCACAATGGCGATCACCATTGCCACAATAGGGCGCCGTACAAAGAAATTCCCTTTTTCTTCAGCCATGCTTAGAGGGTGGTTTTGCTTTGGAAATCAGTAGGGACCGGCTGTACTTTCATGCCGCTCCTTACCTTCTGGAGCGCATCGACAACCACCTTGTCCCCCTGGGCCAGGCCTTTTTCTATCAGGACCATGTCCCCGATTTTTTGTCCGATCTCAATGGGCCGGGTGGCAATGGTATTGTTTTCATCCGCAACCATAACAGAGTACTGCCCCTGAAGTTCTATCAGACAGCGCTGCGGGATCAGGATGGCATCTTCCGCCACCGTTAGCTGCAGGCGCACCTTGGCGTATAATCCGGGGCGAAGCAACCTCGACGGGTTCGGGAAACTGGCCTGAATCAGCAGGGATCCGGTGGAGGCATTTATCTGGCTGTTGACAAAATCGATGCTGCCTTTTTCCTCGAACAGGGAGCCGTCCGCGAGAATCAGTTGTATATTGGGTTCTATCCGGCCTTCCTGTACATCCCGGGTTACCTCTTCCGGGGTACGACCGGCGGTATAAGCCCTGGCAAGCTCCAAATATTTGGCTTCCGAAATGGAGAATTGCACCCGAACCGTATCGATGCGCGACAGGGTGTTCAGGATGACGGGGTTCGGATTGCGTCCCACGTATTCCCCTTCCCGAGCCTGGGTGGCACCGATCAGGCCGTCTATAGGTGCTTCAATGGAGCAATACCCAAGCCGGATCTGCGCCTGTTTCAGATTGGCCCGGGCTGCCTCCACGTTGGCTGTGGCCGCATCATAGGAAGCCTGTGCTCCGTCCAGGTCGCTTTTGCTGACTGCGTTCATCTCGGCCAGAGGGATATAGCGCTCCAGTTCGTTTTTGGCATTGACCATCATGGTCTGGGCCTCAGCCAGCAGGCTTTCCTTGGCTGCCACTTCTGCCATGTACGGGTCGGGGTCGATGGAATAGAGCAGTTGTCCCTTTTTTACGCGGGAGCCTTCCTCGAAGGATATTTTTTCCAGCAAACCGTCTACCCGGGCCCGTATTGGAATATCCTGTTGTCCGTAAATCTGCCCGACCAATTCGTTGTAAATTGGAACATCCTGCTGTCTTGCCTCGAATACCGGGATTTCCGGAGGCTGCATCTGGGCTGCCTGTTCCTGGTCCCTGCAGGCCGTAAAGAAAATCAGCAGGGTGAGAAAATAAATCGATTTCATAGGGGTTGGCTTTAGGATATTAGGGTGTTTGCACCACTTTTCAGGATCAGGTACATGGCCTTGATGGGACCTCTAAAATA
>CBDUBB010000176.1:0-5466 GCA_965365265.1 uncultured Flavobacteriaceae bacterium | reverse complement strand
CTGCCCTGATATCCCTGCCGCTGCGGTATATGCACACTACCGTGGAAATGGTGCACAAAGAAGATGTGGCGAATGTGATCCGGCTGATCTACGAAACCCTACTTACCATTAAGGAGGGAGAAACCTTCAGCTATTTTGAGTAAGGTATCTTGCTTTTTTACCGCCCCTCATGGATGAACTCATTGAAATCTGGGATGAATCGGGGGCGCCAACCGGGAAGACGGCTTTGAAGTCTGAGGCGCACAGGCAGGGGTGGTTCCACCCAACCGTGCATATTTGGTTCTATACGGTTTCAGGAAACGTACTCCTACAGAGAAGAGCTCCTGAAAAGGATACCTTTCCGGGGCTTTGGGACGTATCGGTGGCCGGGCATATGCAGGCAGGGGAAACACCCCTGGAAGCTGCAGATCGGGAAGTAATGGAAGAAATCGGGCTCCTGCCCAAAAAAGGCTCCCTCCAATTCCTGGGCCGCTTTAAATCCGAACAGTCCCACCCCGGCGGTATCCTGGACCGGGAATTCCATCACTGCTATCTGTCTGAATTAAGAGTGCCCCTTAGTAGGCTGAAACCACAGGCAGGAGAAGTCTCCGACCTCAAGCTAAAACCTTTGCTGCAATTCGCTGAGGAAGTATGGGGTATGGCAAATCCTTCTGGCTATGTTCCCCACCATCGGGAATACTACGCCGCGGTCATCAGGGCGATCAAATCGCGTTTATAGGGATTCCGCAAAGGTTTTCCAGTCCTCGAGGGCATAAGCCTGCTGTGAGCCAGACCGCATATCCTTTACGGTAAAAGTGCCGTTTTCAAGTTCTTCATCCCCAATCAAGACCACAAGGGGTGCATTCCTTCGGTCAGCGTGCTTGAACTGCTTGGAAATCTTGGCGGCGTTCGGATAGAGATCGGCACGGATCCCAAGGGAACGCAATTGCAAAACCAGTTTCAGGGCTGCCTTGCCCGGGTCTCCCCCGAAGTTAAGACAATAGACTTCCAGGGACTGGTCCAGGGCATGTGGGAAAAGCCCGAGTTGTTCCATAACCAGGTAGATGCGGTCCAGACCAAAGGAAATCCCCGCCCCACTCACATCCTTCAAACCAAAGATTCCGGTAAGGTCGTCATAGCGTCCACCTCCTCCTATGGACCCCATATCCACCCCTTCAGGGGCTGCCACCTCAAAAATAGCTCCGGTATAGTAGTTCAGGCCGCGGGCAAGGGTCACATCCAATTCACATCGGGCGGAAAGAAGCCCCAGGGATTCGGTCTCGGACAGCAATTTTTCAAGCTCAGAGACCCCCTGTAATCCGGTCTTAGAACCAGCGAGCATTTCCCTAAGGGCTGAGATCTGATCGCGGGGACTGCCCTGCATTTCGAAGAGGGGGGCTGCCTGTCGGATAGCCTCCTCCGGAATACCCTTCTGGCGCATTTCAGCTTCCACTTTTTCCCTCCCGATCTTGTCGAGCTTATCCAGGGCAACGGTAAAGTCGGTAAGTCGGTCCCCCGCCCCAATCACCTCGGCTATACCGGAAAGGACCTTCCTGTGGTTCAGCTTGATGGTGACTCCCTTCAGACCGAGGTCTGCAAAAACGCGGTCATACAGCTGGATAAACTCCAGCTCCTGCACCAGGCCGGACGCACCCACCACATCTGCATCGCACTGGTAAAATTCCCGGAACCTGCCGCGCTGGGGGCGGTCTGCCCTCCAGACCGGCTGGATCTGATACCTTTTAAAGGGAAAATCGATCTCGTGCTGATGCATGACCACATATCGGGCAAAGGGGACAGTGAGGTCATAGCGCAGCGCTTTTTCACTAATCAGAGGGGTAAGGGTCTGGGCGTCCTGTTGAGCGTAGGTTTCAGCGGGTACTTTCTTCAGGAAATCACCAGAATTGAGGATCTTGAAAATCAACCGGTCCCCTTCCTCCCCGTACTTCCCCATCAGGGTTTCGTAATTCTCCATGGACGGGGTTTCGATGGGCTGAAACCCAAAGACCTCAAATTGTTTTCGGATCGTCTCTATAATATAGCTGCGACGGGCCACCTCAGCCGGGCCGAAATCCCGGGTGCCTTTGGGAATGGAGGGTTTTTGTGCCATAAGCGATACTCAGTTCTACAAATATAGCGGATTGGGGCGGTCCTGTTCGGGTTATTCAATTTCGATGATTTCCTCGAACCACCGATAAAGCGATCCTTTGGTGATCACTGCTCCCTGTTCAATGAGTCGGAACTTGTCCAGGCTGGGGTCTTCAGAGTAGGCCCTGGAAGCCGTCAGGTACTCCACGTAATCAGATTGCCAGTTTTTTTTGAACCAGTCAAATCCTTCCTGTGTTCGAAGGTCAACCTCCGGATTGCGCACCCGTACGGAAATCAGCTTCATCTCCTTCTCGGCGCAAAAAAACAAATGCATGTGCTCTTCACTAATGTTCTCCAGATAGGCGACCCGGGATAATACCCCTTCCCAGATCAGATCGCTGAACACGTCTATTTCCTGTTCAGCTACCTCCGGCTTTTCCCGCTTAATAGCATCCCATTCCTGGGCCGTAATGGATTGGGTGGCGAGGAAATTGATAAATTCCCTGTGGAGTTCTTCCAGTTGCTCCCTGGTAAGTCTTCTGTATTTCACGAATCCTGTTTAAAAAAAATCCACCCTGTGGACAGGGTGGATTTAACTTTATGTGCCTGTAAAGGGTTACTTCTTCTCCGGCACGACTTCGAATCCGAAATCCACCTGTACTTCCCTGTGCAAACGGATCTCAGCTTCATAGGGCCCGGCGCGTTTAATGGCACCACCCTTTATGCTGATATACTTCTTATCAATGCTATGCCCTTCTTTTTCCAGGGCTGCTGATAAGTCTATATTGGTAACGGAACCAAAGAGCTTGTCCGCCTCACCTACCTTGGCCGGGATCTTGACCTCGAGACCTTTAAGGGCCTCTGCCACTTTTTCAGCGGCCTCGATCGCCTGTTTCTCCTTATGTGCTTTCTGGCGAAGGTTCTCAGCCAGTACTTTCTTGGCCGAAGGTGTCGCTAGCACAGCCATTCCCTGTGGGATAAGATAATTGCGGCCATAGCCGTTCTTGACCGTTACCACATCGTCCTTGAAACCAAGGCTTTCTACGTCTTGCTTTAAGATTAATTCCATGATTTCCTCCCTGTTATTTTAAAAGATCTCCCACATAGGGCATCAGTGCCAGATGGCGGGCCCGTTTGATAGCCTGTGCAACTTTCCGCTGATATTTCAGGGAAGTTCCCGTAAGCCTGCGTGGAAGGATTTTTCCTTGTTCGTTCACCAGTTTCATAAGGAAATCAGGATCCTTGTAATCGATATACTTGATACCGGATTTCTTGAAACGGCAATATTTCTTCTGCTTGCTGGTTTCTATGTTCAGCGGGGTCAGGTACCGGATCTCTCCGTCTTTCTTCCCCTTTGCCTGTTGTTGTAAAGTGGCCATGTCTTACGCTTTAGCTTTAAGTTTGGTTCTACGTTTCTCCGCCCATTCAATGGCGTGCTTATCCAACTTGACGGTCAGAAAACGCATGATGCGCTCGTCCCGCTTGAATTCCTGTTCGTAAGGCCCGATAGCCTCTCCGGGGGCAGTGAATTCAAAAAGGTGGTAAAAGCCACTTTTTTTGTTTTGAATGGGATAGGCCAGTTTTTTAAGGCCCCAGTCCTCCTTGGACACCATTTTGGCGCCATGCTTTTTCAAGAAATCCTCAAATTTCTTTACTGTTTCCTCTATCTGCTGGTCAGATAGAACGGGATTCAAAATGAAAACAGTTTCGTAATGGTTCATATATATAGTTTAAAAAGGAGCGCAAAAGTAAGAATTCTTCATAGCAATTACAAGAAATTAAAAAAAACTTCGTTATAGCTACAAGCAATCAAAAATGAAGCTTAACCTACAACCCAAAATTGTAATTAATTAATTTTATGGTCATTGCCATTTGTACAGTTATTCACTCCTTGTTTACAACTTTTGTTGTAGTTCATCGAGATTTTGGCGTACTTTGTCGATGATTTAACCCCACAAATCAACCATGTATGAAACTCAGAAGTATTGTCGTTGATGATTCATCGATGCAGCGGATGGCGGTTGCAAAGCTGGTGAATAATCACCCAAACCTCGCTCTCGTTGCCGAGTACAGCAATGCGATCGAAGCTAAAAACGGCATCAAAAACAACGAAATTGATCTCATTTTCCTGGATGTGGAAATGCCGATCATCAGCGGATTCGACCTGCTCGAATCCCTGGAAAACCCTCCTCAGGTCATCCTGATCACCGGGAAACCTGACTATGCCCTAAGGGCTTTTGACTACGATGTAACGGACTACCTTCACAAACCTATTACCATGGCGCGTTTTGACGCCTCGGTCAAGCGTGCTGTTGCCAAATACGAGCAAATGCACAAGGTTCATGAAGACGAGGAGCACATCTTCGTGAAAAGCAACCTGAAGAAGCGGAAGGTTGTACTGAGTGACATCAAATGGGTGGAAGCCCTTGGAGACTATATCAAACTGGTGACGGATGAGGCCAATATCGTGATCCTCTCCACTATGAAGGCCTTTGAGAAACAGCTGCCTTCAGACAAGTTTTTGCGGATTCACAAATCCTACATTGTGAACCTGGAGCGTATTGAAAAATACAACAGCAAAAATGTGGAAGTGGCCGGTCGTTCCATCCCCCTTAGCAGGAATAAAAAATCGGAACTGGCTGAAGCCCTCAGCAATGTGTAATCAAATATAATCCACGTTATAGATTAGACGAATACTCCGGTACCTGGAAATAGCATTAAAAGACTGTTCAATTCTTTTAATGCTATTTTTTGTTTGTGGAAGGGACTGACCCTCAGGAATTTTAAGGAGAATTTGTTTGTGATACTGGTTCCGGATTCGGGCCACTGGCGGAAATTCAGGTCCGAGCACCTCAGGGCCGAAAACCAGACGCATGGACCGGGCGAACCAGGCCGATCCTTCCTCCACCCGGTTCCACTCCCGGTGGCGCAGGGTTATCTTTATAAGTCGGACCACCGGAGGATACCTGAACTGTTCCCGTTCATAGAGTTGCTCCTGATACATCCCTGAATAATCTCCTGTGGATACCTGTTTGAGGATCTGGTGATAGGGATTGAAGGACTGTACGAGCACCAGCCCCCTGAAATCTTTTCTTCCCGCCCTCCCGGCCACCTGGGTAAGTAGCTGGAAACACCGCTCATGGGCCCTGAAATGGGGGAAATTCAACAGGGTATCGGCGTTCATGATCCCCACGAGCCCCACATTCCCGAAATCCAGCCCCTTGGTCACCATCTGGGTGCCTACCAGAATGTCTACCTCCCTGGCTTCGAACTGTTCGATGATCCGGGCATGGGAATGCTTCCCCCGCGTCGTATCCAAATCCATGCGGGCTGTTTTGAGGTCCGGAAAGAGTTCCCCGAGCTCCTCCTCCACCTGTTCCGTCCCGAAACCTTTGGTGT
>CBDUBB010000175.1:0-5527 GCA_965365265.1 uncultured Flavobacteriaceae bacterium | reverse complement strand
TCCGTCCCGGCCCCCGACAAAACAAGGGTTCCGTCCGTGGGGCCTGTGACTTCATTGCCTATCACCCCGTCCGGGTTGTCGTAAAACACCCCGCTGACCGAGCCTTCCAGAATATCGTTCCCCGGGTCCTGGCTGATCAGGTCTGCTGTTACGAGATACCCCGCATCATTGGTAAAAGTGCTGACCGTAACCAAATTCAGGTCGATCTCCGCCCCGGTAACCGCATTGTCCTCGATTTCTTCGGTGCCCACGGAATTTGGAGCCAGTTTGGAGGAATTAATGGCATTGTTCTGTATGTCCTGGCTGGTAACGCTGAAATCGATGATATTGTTGAATTCCCCGGCATCGTCTCCCCCCCGGATCCGGCCTACCTCAAAATTGACCCGGTCCTCGAATTCCGTGATAATGATGGTGGAATCCCGGTTTACGATCGCATCGTTGGTAAAAGAAAGCCCAAGGGCCTCACAAAGATTGATCCACCGCTGTCCGTTATAGTAGAAAAGGCAGGACTCTTCCGTGTTGTAGACCAGGGCCCCGTTTGCAGGGGTAATGGCCTCCATCTGTAGGGTGGTTACCCGGGTGATCACCAGGACCCGATCGGTGCTCTCCAGCTCCAGAAGAGAGGCCGGATCGATGTTTTGGGGGTTCTCGCCGATCTTGACCTGGGCAGACAATGCCTGGCAAAGAAGCAGGGCGAAGAGTGGGGTGAGGTGCTTCATTTTCATAACGCAGTATTTTGTGTGCTCTCCGGGATAGGTCTCTGAATCCCATACGGTTTCCGCGCAGGAAAACAAATTTAAGACTCTGAGGGGAATCCCCGCCCATTTTAGCTGGAATTACCACTTTTATGGATTAACGGGGATCCCTTGATTTTGTCCTGCCAAAATAGGTCCTGTGCCTGCAGTTCAAAAGCATGATGGCGCCTGTACCTCCCGCCATAAGGTGTTCCTTAACATAAGTTTATGGGCAGTCTCTTTTTTTTTATGCTAAGTTCCTTTTTCTTTATGGTTCTTTAGAACTGGATTTTATGAAGAAGATTTACCTGTTTTTGCTTTGTCTGGGGGTACTGGTCCCGGCAGGAGCTCAGGAGGAGGATCGCAGCCTGCTCCGTGGGACCGTCCTGTACCGGAATTCCGTAGTGCCCAATGAAAACGTCATTAATACCACGGCACAGAAGGCCACGATTACAGATGAGCAGGGACGCTTCGCTATTCCGGTAAAGGAAGGGGATGAACTGGTGTTCATGGCATTGAATTACCAGTTGCAGATGGTGAAGGTCACGGCAGAAATCATAAAAAACAACCGGTTGGTGGTTGAGGTGACCGAAAAAGTAACCGAACTGGACGAGGTGGTGGTCAGCCCTGAGGACCAGGAGGAGTTCATCCGCCTGAGTAATGAGGAATTCAAGGGTTTTGACTATGAGACCGATGAAACCACGGATGTGGTCAATATAGCGGAGGATCCCACAGTACGGGGCATGCAGTACGGATTAAATTTTGTCAATATCTTTAAACTTCTGGCCAGCACTATAGAGGGTGAAAAAAAACAGGAAACTCCGCCGCTAAAGGCCAGCGAGGTGCTGCGGCAGGTATATGATGACAGTTTCTTCGTCCGGGACCTGCAGATTCCTCAGGACCAGATCGACGCCTTTCTGGTTTACTGCGATACCCAGCTGCCCCCCAGAACCCTGTTGCGCAAGGAAAATGAATTTCAACTTATAGACTTCCTGGTCACTCAAAGTGAGGCTTTCCGAAAAATTCAAGAAGAGTAGGCGGGCCGGATGGTTTCTGGCTATAGGGCTGTTGTGTTCCCTCCCTGTCTTCTCACAGATTTCTGATCCACTGCCGGACGAGCTTCGTGGCCGTATTCTGGAGAGCGAGGTCGGGGTTCCCAATGTTCACATTCTGAATCTTTCCGCCAATGATGCCACGATTTCCGATGCAGAGGGGTATTTCAGGATCCCTGCCAAAGTAGGAGATACCCTGCTGCTGTCTGCCATCCGATACCAGCGGAAAACCTTCCAGGTGGATGCGGAAATGCTCGGAGCATCCCTTCTCAACATTACTTTGGAGCCTTTCGTAAACCAACTCGATGAGGTGGTCCTTTACCCTTACAATTTAAGCGGAGACCTGGATCAGGACCTTTCGAATGTGCCCGTGGAGGAATCGGTGACGGCCAGGTCGCTGGGGCTGCCCAACGCAAATGCCAGGGTCAAAACCCAGGCGGAACGGAAATTATATGAGGCGACTTCGGGATCCGGTCTGATCCCCCTCAACCCGGTCCTGAATGCGATTTCGGGGCGTACACGCATGCTGAAAAGGCGTCTGGCCAGGGACAAGGCCTACCGGCAAACCGAGCAGGTGCGATCCCGGTATCCGGACAGCCTTTTTGTAAGGGAACTGGGGATTCCGCAAATCCGGATCCCTGATTTCATGTATTTCTGTGAAGTGGACCCTGCCTTCAACCCCCTGGCGACTTCCGGGGACCGGCTCAGGATGTGGGATTTCCTTAGGGGGAAAAGCCGGGAATACCGGGAAAATAATGGATTATAGGTTCTGCATGCAAATGTTTACTTTTGCCTGCCCTTTGGTATGGGATTTGCTCTGAAACCAGGCAAGTACTGCTTATATGAGAAGATACATCGTCTTTATTGGGGTTTGGATATCCTTGTTGTTAAGTTCCTTTTCTGGGGCCCATAAGTTTTATGTCAGTGTCACGAACGTCGGCTATTCGGAAGAAGAGGCCTCCCTGCAGATCATCAGCAGGATTTTTATCGACGACCTTGAAAATGCCCTGAAAACCAGATACGAGGTGGAGCTGCGCCTGGCAACGCCAAATGAGTCCGAAGAGGCGGAAGCCTATATTGAACGCTACTTCAATACGAAATTCACCGTTTCGGTCAATGGAAGCCCTGTCCAATATAAGTTCCTGGGCAAGCGGTATGACAACGACCTGGCCATCTGCTATATCGAAGTGACCGGGCTTCAGAAGGATGCGTTGAAATCCGTTGGGATTCAGAATGAGATCCTCACCGATATCTTCGAAGAGCAGAAGAACCTGGTGCACTTCGACATCCTTGGGAAAAAGAAGAGCTTTGTCCTGGTCCGGGAGAATAATAAAGGAATGTTAAACTTATAGCCCTTTTTTAGGGGAAACCTTGAAAATCCTGTATTTTTCGAACCTTAAATAAACCCATGAAAATATGATGAAACTAACGTATTCCTTAGCCGCTTTTTTCTTTGTTTTTTCAGCTCTCGGCTGGGCACAGGAAGAAACGGAAACCCAAAGGGAACCGGGACATACCAACCAGAGCAAATTCCGGCAGATGTATCAGGAGTTTGCAACACCCAATACCTACCGGAGCGCTTCCGGCGCCCCGGGTCCTGACTATTACCAGCAGCAGGCCGACTACAAAATGGACATCACCCTGGATGATAAAAATGCACGGCTCTATGGTGAGGAGACCATCACTTATTATAACAATTCCCCTGACGATCTGGAGTATCTTTGGGTACAGCTCGACCAGAACGTACGGGCCAAGGATTCCAAAGCCCCCCTCAGAGATGGGGATCGGGTACCTATGGCGTATCAGACGAGCACATTTACGAACAAATTTATGTCGGAGAGCTTCGATGGAGGCTTCAAAATTGAATATGTCCGGGATGCCCAGGGAAATCCGCTTTCCTACACGGTCAACCAGACCATGATGCGGGTGAATATCCCGGAACCGCTCAAAAGCGGGGATAATATGTCCTTTTCCATCAAATGGTGGTACAATATCCCCGACCATACGGTAGACCGGGCACGTTCGGGATATGAGTACTTCGAGAAGGATGGGAACAGGGCCTACGTTATCGCCCAATTCTTTCCCCGCATGGCCGTCTACAGCGACGTGGAGGGATGGCAGAATTACCAGTTCTGGGGCAGGGGCGAGTTCGCTTTGCCCTTCGGAAATTATGAGGTAGACATCACCGTCCCGGCGGACCACGTGCTGGACGCTACCGGGGAATTGCAAAATCGCAAGGAGGTATTTTCCAAAGAAATGATGCGGCGTTACGAGCAGGCCAGGAAGTCCTATGACGAGCCGGTCATGATCGTTACCCAGGAAGAGGTGGAACAGGCTGAAAAAGGTTTCTCAGAAAAGACGAAGACCTGGAAATTCCGGGCGGAGAACGTGAGGGATTACGCCTTTGCCACTTCCCGGAAATTCATCTGGGATATGATGGCGGTAAAAATTGGAGGCAAAGACGTTATGGCCGTTTCCCTCTATCCCAAAGAAGGGAACCCGCTGTGGGAAGACCTTTCCACCAAGGTAGTGGCAAGCACCCTTAAAAGCTACTCGGCCCACACCTTTGATTATCCATATCATAAGGCGATATCCGTTCATGCCAAGAACCAGGGGATGGAGTATCCCATGATTTGCTGGAACTACGGACGCCCCAACGAAGATGGTTCCTATTCGGACCGGGTGAAATACGGGATGATCTCGGTAATCATCCACGAGGTGGGCCATAACTTGTTCCCGATGATCATCAACTCTGATGAAAGACAGTGGGGCTGGATGGACGAAGGCCTGGATACCTTTATGCAGTACCTGGCCGAACAGGAGTTCGGGGAAGCCTATCCTCAGGTAATTGGCCCGAATGAAAAATATCCATCCCGCCGCGGGGATCCTTCCAAGATCGTACCCTACATGTCCGGGGACCAGAACTACCTGGCACCCATTATGTCAAATCCGGAAAATGTCTATTCTTTGGGGCCGAACGCCTACGGGAAACCCGCTACTGCCCTGAACATCCTCAGGGAAACGGTCATGGGGCGCGAGTTGTTTGACCACGCCTTTAAGACGTATGCCCAGCGCTGGAAATTCAAGCACCCGACCCCGGAGGATTTCTTCCGCACCATGGAAGATGCCTCTGCCGTGGATCTGGACTGGTACTGGAGGTCCTGGTTCTATACCACGGATTATGTGGATATAGGGGTGAAGGAGGTCAAAAAATACTACGTTACCGACAAGCCTACGGCTCAGATGAGGGAGTATATGCAGGCAAATGGGGTTTCGGAGGCGGACTTTCCTCCCCTGGTGTACCTGGCTGAGGAAGACAGTGAAGATTACGATCCTGAATTGAAAGGTAAGACACCCACCGAGGTTTCACAGCCGCTCAGGGAATTCATGCTGGATAACATGACTGCCGAGGAGCGGGCCCGGGTAAAAGAACCGAAATACTTTTACCAGGTCACCTTTGATAAGCCAGGAGGCATTCCGATGCCCCTTATCGTGGAGTACTCCTATGCGGATGGTTCCAAAGAAGTAGTGACCTACCCACCGGAGATATGGAGGAAGAGCGATAAGGAAGTCAGCCGGGTCATCTCTTCGGAGAAGGAACTGGTCGGGATCATGGTGGACCCGAAAATGGAAACGGCAGATATCGATACCACCAACAACAGCTGGCCGAAGGAAGATACGCCTTCTGAATTCCAGCAGTTCAAGGAGAACATCAAGGGCCGATAAGGAAATCCTTAGAAA
>CBDUBB010000174.1:0-5612 GCA_965365265.1 uncultured Flavobacteriaceae bacterium | reverse complement strand
CTCACTTTACTTTTACGGCACCCGTAAAAACAAAGAGAAAGCCAAAGACTAATCCAGCCATACCATGCGTGTAGATTTGCTGCTCGGGCTCCAGTGGGGGGACGAGGGAAAAGGGAAAATTGTTGACGTCCTCACGAAGGATTACGATATCATAGCGCGGTTCCAGGGGGGGCCGAATGCCGGGCACACCCTGGAATTCGACGGGATCAAACATGTACTGCACACCATCCCCTCAGGTATCTTCCACGAAAATGCCACCAACGTGGTGGGCAATGGCGTGGTGATCGACCCGGTCATCTTCCAAAAAGAGCTGCAGCAACTGGGAAACTTCAATATCGACTTCCGCAAAAGCCTGCTGATCTCGCGGAAGGCGCACCTGATCCTGCCGACACACCGGTTACTGGATGCGGCCTCCGAAGCCGCCAAGGGAAAAGCCAAAATAGGAAGTACCCTTAAGGGCATCGGCCCTGCCTACATGGATAAGACCGGGAGGAATGGCCTTCGCGTGGGCGATCTGGAGATGCCGGACTGGCAGGCAAAATACAGGTCCCTGGCAGACAAGCACCAGGCGATGATCGATTTTTACAATGTAGACATTCAATACGATCTGGAGGAACTGGAAGCGGACTTCTTCCGGGCGATCGAGAGCCTGCAGGATCTGACCTTTATCGACAGTGAGGAATACCTCTACCAGGCCCTGAAATCCGGGAAAAAAATCCTGGCTGAAGGCGCCCAGGGTTCCCTTCTGGATATCGACTTCGGGACATACCCCTTTGTCACATCCTCCAACACCACGGCAGCAGGCGCCTGTACCGGTCTTGGAATTTCCCCCGGCAGTATACAGGAAGTATTCGGGATCTTTAAGGCCTATACCACTCGTGTGGGCAGCGGCCCTTTCCCCACAGAACTCTTTGATGAGGACGGGGAAACCATGGGGCGGGTTGGCAACGAATTTGGCGCCACCACCGGAAGACCCCGACGCTGCGGCTGGCTGGACCTGGTTGCCCTGAAATACGCGGTGCGGATAAACGGGGTTACCCGGCTGATGATGATGAAAGCCGATGTGCTCAGCGGTTTTGAAACCATCAAAGTCTGCACGGCCTACCATTACCAGGGGAAACAGATTTCGCACCTGCCCTACTCTATCGAAGCCCCCTACCTGACTCCCGTATACCGGGAATTGCCCGGCTGGAAGGAAGACCTTACCGGGATGACAGATGCCTCTGAACTGCCAAAGGAACTCCGGGCATACATCGGTTTCCTGGAGGAAGAACTGGAAGTCCCGATCAGCATCGTATCTGTAGGTCCGGACCGTACCCAGACCATCCACCGGTAGGACATCGAAGTCCGCAGAGGCAGGGGGGAATAAAATATGCTATTTTTGAATAAACTTTTCAGGTGAGAGGGCTGCTTCTATTTCTCGGAATCTGTGCGTTGCTTCCCGGCCTTTCTGCCCAGCAGGAGGGCGGCAAGAAGATCAACATCGTCTACGGGGGCAGTTTCACCAAAGATGAATCCCTGCGCCCGGGGGCTTCGATTTTCTCCAAGGACCAGCGACAGGTACAATTTGAGCACCAGGGTGCGGACCTGTGGTGCGATTACGCCCTGCTCTACCAAAAGGAAAACCGCCTGGAGGCTATCGGAAATGTCAGGCTTAAACAGGGAGACTCCATCCTGATGCTGAGCGGGTATATCGAATATGACGGAAACCTCAAGCTGGCCAAGGCATATGAACAAGTCCGCCTCACCAACCAGAGCATGACCCTCACCACGGACACCCTTTACTTTGACCGCGAACGGCAGGAATCCTATTACAACCACCACGGTAAAATCGTGGATTCCGTCAATACGCTTACCAGCCGTGTGGGACGGTACTACATGATCCCCAAGAAATACCAGTTCCTGGACAGCGTGCATATCGAAAATCCGGACTACACCATGGAATCGACCCGGTTGGACTACTACACCACCTCAAAGAATGCTTACATGTACGGGCCTTCCACCATAACAGGGACGAGCTACGAGCTGTATTGTGAACGTGGGTTTTACGATACGCAGTCGGAACAGGGTTACGGTATCAAAAACACGGAAATCCATTACAGCAACCGGATCATCGAGGGGGACAGTGTCTATTTTGACAAATCCCGGGCGTTTGCCTCGGCCACGAACAATATCAAGGTAACCGATACCATCAACCAGGGGATCATCCGGGCGCATTACGCCGAGGTACACCGGGAACAGGATTCCCTGTTCGCAACCCGGCGCGCCGTGTCCATCAGCCTTGTAGAACAGGATTCCCTCTACATGCACGGTGACACCCTCATGGTAACGGGGGGGCCGGATGCCCGGATTCTCAGGGCGTTCCGCAATGCAAAATTCTACAAGACGGACATGAGTGGCAAATGCGACAGCATCCATTTTGAAGAGCGTACCGGGGTGACCCAGCTTGTCCGAAGTCCGGTGCTGTGGAACCTCGAGAACCAGATGACCGGGGACAGCATCCATCTGATCAGCGATATGGAAACCGATAAACTGGACTCCCTTAAGGTCCTCGGAAATGCCTTTATCATCTCCGAGGATACCGTGGGCCACCGGGGTTACAATCAGGCCAAGGGGAAAGATCTGTTCGGGAAGTTCATCGAAAACGAATTGAAACTGGTAGACCTGGTCAAAAACACTGAGGTCATTTATTATATGTACAATGACGACGGGGATCTGATCGGAATCAACAAGACCATCTGCAGCAAGATCCGCCTAAAGCTGGAACAGAGCGATATCGAGGAAATCAATTTCTACACCAATCCGGACGGAGACCTTTTTCCCGAGAAGGACCTTCCGGAAGGCAGCCGGAAACTGCAGGGGTTCATCTGGAGGGGGGACGAACGGATCCGATCCAAAGATGAAATCTTCGATGCGGATGATAACAACCTGATCCTTCCAGTAATACGCGGGATCACCGAACCCATTGACCAGGAGGACCTGAATGGAAAAGACCTCCCGGATACCCCTGCCCGCCCCCAGCCGGGCAATGCCAAAGGGGTACTGCCCGCCGATAAAAAGGTTACCTCCCGGAATCAAAGAATATGAACCCGGAATTCCTGTCCTACCAAAGTCAAACCACACCCCACCCGCTGGGGCTGGAGATTTCGCGTGCCTCCGGAAGCTATCTCTACGACCAGCAGGGCAAGGCCTATCTGGATTTTGTCGCCGGGGTCTCGGCCTGCAGCCTGGGGCACTGCCATCCATCCGTGGTTGCTGCCATAAAAGCCCAGGCCGATCGCTATATGCACGTGATGGTCTACGGGGAGTTCATCCAGGGACCTGCCCTGGAGTTGTGCCGTGAACTCGCCGCAGCATTGCCGGAACCCCTGCAGACGACCTACCTGGTCAATTCGGGTACAGAAGCCATGGAAGGAGCCATCAAACTGGCCCGTCGCGTTACAGGCCGATCCGAACTGATCGCCGCTGAAAATGCCTATCACGGCAATACGATGGGGAGCCTGAGCCTGATGAATTACGAGGAACGCAAGGCACCTTTCCGGCCTTTGATCCCGGATGTCCGGCACATCCGCTTTAACCATCCTGAGGACCTCGATCGCATCAGCACCAAAACGGCAGCCGTGATCCTGGAAACCATACAGGGAGGAGCGGGCTTTATCCTCCCGGACCCCGGGTACCTCAAACGGGTCAGACAGCGCTGTACCGAAACCGGGACGATGCTGATCCTGGATGAAATACAACCCGGGTTCGGACGAACCGGCAAACTCTTTGCCTTTGAACACTACGAGTGTCAGCCGGATATACTGGTTATGGGCAAAGGCATGGCTTCCGGACTGCCCATCGGCGCCTTTACGGCCTCCAGGGAACATATGGCGGCACTGATGGCCGACCCCAAACTCGGGCATATCACCACCTTTGGCGGCAATCCCGTTATTGCAGCCGCGGCCCTGGCCACCCTGAAGGAACTCCAGAACGGCACCCTGATCCCCGGGGCCCTTGAGAAGGAAAAACGCTTTCGGGATCTCCTGGTTCACCCCCATATACGGGAAGTCCGCGGAAAGGGACTGATGCTGGCCCTGCTGCTGCAGGAGGCCGAAATGGCCGACTACCTGGTGCTGAACGCCATGGAAGAAGGACTGCTGTTATTTTGGCTGCTGTTCGAGCCCCGGGCGGTTCGAATCAGCCCTCCCCTCACCCTTTCCGAGGCCGAAATACAGGAGGGTTGCACCCTTATCCTGAAGCTGCTCGACCGGTATCCCGGATAGCCTGTTAACTACTTTGTTGATAAGATACCCCCCGGGGACCCGTCATGGAAGCCCTAAAAAAAATATTTTTAAATCCATACAGAACCCAAAAAGGCATGTATGGCGTCAGATCCCAATGAACAACCCAATCCACCCATCGCGAAGTTTGAATCCATGCTTAAAACGGACGACGTCTATTTCTTCGATTCAGAGGATTTTGAAGACATCATCCACCACTACCTGAATCACGGAAAGATCGCCCTGGCAAAAAAAGCCATCCGAATGGGCCTCCAACAACACCCGCACTCCCTGGACATCCGATTGCTGGACGTGGAGGTGATGGTTTTTGAAAACCAGTTCGAACAGGCCGAAGACATTCTCGACCAGTTACAGGGACTGGATCCCAAGAACGAGGAAATCTATGTTCAGCGGGCCAACATAGAATCCAAAAAAGACAATCACACAGCTGCCATCGAATGGCTTCACAAGGCGCTGGAATTCTCCGGGGAATCCCAGGACCTGTATTCCCTTCTTGGCATGGAATACCTGTTCCTGGATGAGTATGCCAGGGCCAAGGACTGCTTTATCAGATGCCTTAAAGCGGACCCTCACGACTATGCCTCCCTTTATAACGCCATCTATTGCTTTGAATACCTGGAAGAGCATGACGGGGCAATCCGGTATCTGAACACCTACCTGGAGACCAATCCCTATTGCCAGATTGCATGGCACCAGCTTGGTAAGCAATACTATGCGGTCAAGATGTACGAGGAGGCCCTGGGCGCCTACGATTTCGCTATCATTTCAGACGACACCTTCCTGGGTGCCTATTTCGAAAAGGGAAAGGTGCTTGAAAAACTGGGACGATTCCAGGAAGCCATTGCCAATTACACCGCCACTACGCAGCTGGAAGACCCGACTTCCCATGCCTATCTGAGAATTGGTAAATGCCACGAAAAACTGGGGCGGGATGAGGACGCCTGCTATTACTACTACCTCACTGTGCATGAAGATCCGCTGCTCGATAAGGGATGGCTGGCCATTACGGACTACTATCTCGGGAAAAAGGAGTTTTCAAAAGCCCAGGAATATATCGATAAGGCCCTGAACATCGACGGGGAAAATCCAATTTACTGGAAACGATCGGGAATCATTCACAAGGCTCTTGGCCAGGTTCACGAGGCAGACTTTGCCTTTAAACAGGCCACCGAACTGGGCAATTATGAACTGGATACCTGGCTATGCTGGGCCGAGGTACTGCGGGAGTGCGGGGAACTTGAAACCGCGGCCATAATTCTTCAAAGGGGGGTGGAATTCCATCCGGAATCAGCAGAAATCCAGTACCAGCTCGCCGGAACACGCTTGTTG
>CBDUBB010000173.1:0-5621 GCA_965365265.1 uncultured Flavobacteriaceae bacterium | reverse complement strand
TGACGAGGCGAGTGCTCATATGGCCCGCGAGATCTGCAAGACAGAAGGGATTTTTGCCGGGTATACCTCCGGAGCTGCCATGCAGGCGGTCAAACAACTTCAGGAATCCGGAGAATTCACGGCTTCCAGCAGGGTTGTAGTCATCTTCCCTGACCATGGGTCCCGGTACATGAGTAAGATCTACAGCGACCAGTGGATGGAGGACCAGGGATTTTTCGACAGCCAGCGTGTGGCCGAGTCCCAGCGCGTGGAATTTGTAAAGTAATCTTTCCTTAAAAGCCGGTCGGGAGGGGCCTGAGACCCCATTGGTCAAACACGGGCTCCTGAGCTATGATTCCTATCTAAAATTCTGTACTTTTGCCCCATTGTTGACCGGGAAAATGGTATTTGACCGGGAACTGAAGAACCAAGCTGACATCCATGAAAGATTTATTTGACCGTATAATTGAGAACAAGGGTCCCCTCGGAAAGTGGGCTGCCCAGGCGGAAGGGTATTTCGTGTTTCCCAAACTGGAAGGACCTATTTCGAACCGGATGAAATTCCAGGGGCGAGAAATGATCACCTGGAGTATTAACGATTACCTGGGCCTTGCCAACCTGCCGGAAATCAAAAAGGTGGACGGGGAAGCTGCCCTGGAACACGGGGCTGCCTATCCTATGGGGGCTCGGATGATGAGCGGGCACACGGATTACCACGAGAAACTGGAAAGAGAGCTGGCCGAATTTGTCTCCAAAGAATCGGCATACCTTCTGAATTTCGGATACCAGGGAATCATGTCAGCAATCGATGCGCTGGTCTCCAAGGACGATATTATTGTATACGACGTGGATTCCCACGCCTGTATCATAGACGGGGTCCGTCTGCATGTTGGCAAGCGGTTTACCTTTAAGCACAACGACATCGAATCCCTTGAAAAAAACCTGGAACGGGCCACGAAAATGGCTGAACAGACCGGGGGCGGCATCCTTGTGATCTCGGAAGGTGTTTTTGGGATGCGCGGGGAGCAGGGTAAACTCAAAGAGATCGTATCCCTCAAAAAGAAATTCAACTTCCGGTTGTTGGTAGACGATGCCCATGGGTTTGGTACCCTGGGAGCTACGGGGGCCGGAGCAGGCGAAGAACAGGGCGTTCAGGATGAAATCGACGTTTACTTTGCCACTTTTGCCAAGTCCATGGCAGGTATCGGGGCCTTCCTGGCGGCTGACAAAGGGATCATCGATTACCTGAAATACAACATGCGCTCCCAGATGTTCGCCAAGTCCCTGCCGATGATTTACGTCAAAGGGGCCCTGAAACGGCTCGAAATGCTGCGCACCCGCCCGGAATTAAAGGAGAAGCTCTGGAATAATGTGAACGCCCTTCAAAACGGCCTTAAGGAGCGCGGTTTTGATATCGGAACCACTTCCAGCTGTGTTACTCCGGTCTACCTGAACGGCAGTATCCCGGAAGCCATGGCGCTGGTAAAGGACCTGAGGGAAAACTACGGGATCTTTTGTTCTATTGTGGTCTACCCGGTCATACCCAAGGGCCTGATCCTGCTTAGAATGATACCCACCGCCACCCACACGGCCGAGGATATTGCCGAAACCCTGGACGCGTTTTCAGCCATCAGGGAACGACTCCAGAACGGTACCTATAAACGGCTGTCTGCTGCGGTGGCCGCGGCCATGGGAGAATAAGATACAGAGATATTATAAGGGACCCCGGCATTGCCGGGGTTTTTTATTTAAAGGGATTTCGTAAAGGTGCACCGGCGTTTATAGACCTCCGGGTTGAAATGCTTCCAGATTTGCTGCACCGCCTTGTTGTCTGCCAGTTCAGGGGTACGGTATCCCATCTTGATCCCTCTTTCCTGGACGATGCGATAATATTCGTTGAAAATAATGGAGGTGACCCCTTTTTTCTGGTATTCGGGGAGGATGCCTATCAGGTAAAAATACATATCCTTGCTTTTTTTCCGTGCCCGAAGGAGGTGGAAGATCCCGGTGGGGAACAGGCGTCCCCGTGCCTTCTGCAGGGCTTCTGAAAAAGAGGGCATCACGATGGCAAAGGCGATCAGCCGGTCATTGCGGTCAACCACGAATTTTATGTACTGAGGGTTGATCAGGGAAATGTATTTCTTCTTGAAGTAATCTTTCTGGGCCTCTGAAACAGGCACGAAGGAGGAAAGCCTGGAATAGGTGTTGTTGAACAGCTCAAACATTTCATCCACCCAGGGGAGTATCTCAGAGGATTTCGTAAAGTTAAGCGGGCGGAGCTCATAGCGCTCCCGGATCACCCCCTGGATCCGGCTGAAAAGGCCGGGATCGACGTTGGAGATCGGAAACCGGCTTTCTATGTACTCCTTTTCCTTTTCAAATCCCTGGGCTGAAAGGTGATCTGCATAATAGGGGTAATTGTACCAGGTAACCATACTTCCGGTATATTCGAACCCTTCAGTTAGTACGCCTACCTTGTCCAGATTGGAGAACCCCATAGGCCCCTCCATATAATCCAAATTGTGGGAACGACCGATCTTTGCAACGGTCTCGAGAAGAGCTTCAGAGATTTCGCGATCGTCCTCAAAATCCATCCAGCCAAAGCGCATTTTGCGCAGGCCTTTTTCCCGCACCTCTGTCCAATTGACAATGGCGGCTACCCTCCCGACGATCTTATCTCCTCTATAGGCGAGGAAGAAACGGGCTTCCGCCTGCTCGAATACCGGATTGATTTTCGGGTCAAAAGAGTCCAGCTCATCCTTTATAATAGGGGGAACCCAATAGGGGGAGTCCTTGTAAAGGGAAAAGGGAAACCTGACAAAATCCTTCATCTCCCTTTTTGAACGAGCTTCTCTGACCTGGATCATGACACTGCAAATCTCTCCCAATATTAGGCATAATTGGGAACAGAATGAAGCGAATGCCTCTTAAATCAGCAACGCGAACTTAAAGTCACCAGTCTATTTCCGACTTTTTTTGCTTGCGCTGCCTTTTGCGCTCCTTTCGGGATTTTCTGCCTCCTTTACCCCGCATCGAATTGCGGCCTATCCGTGCATCCTGATCCTCTATGGGTTTGAGTTTGTCCTGATGGTTGTCCAGTCGATAGGAGACCCCCCCGGCGATAAAGATTCGGCTGGGAGTATTCTTGAAACTGGCTCCCAGCAGGAGGTCTGCCTGGAAGTTCTTACTGACCAGGTAAGCGACACCACTACGCAGCAGTACGTCTGAATACCGGTCACTGTTAATACCCTGGTTTTCCACGAAAACGCTCCAGCGGGGGTTCCGGAAGGCATGGGAAAGGGAGATGAGGTAGCTCCATTCAGGGAAATCAGTTCCGATGCGGTCATAGGCAATGTTGGTGATCAGGACAAAACGCGGGGTCAGCCTGCTCTGGGTGGCGACCATCGCCCTGGGTGAAAATGCGGGGTCTTCCGGATAGAATGGGTTATCCCCCAATACGAAGTTAGCGCCCGCATACACCGATACGGCAGGTATAAGGTTGCGCAGCTGGAATACATTGTTGGCCCTCCAACTGTAGAGATTTGGCTTGTTGCGCTCGGGATTCTTGAAGGGGTCAAACAACAGGAATTTCACACCGAGGCGGTTTCTCCCGAAATCGCTCAGGCGCTCTTCTGTCCCCGTGGCGTTATAGGTGATATTCTGGCTTTGGAAGGCCCCTTCATAATGGAGTTCAAGGGCTTCCAGCAGAAAGCCGTACCGAAGGGCCAGGGAAAGTCCGAAGATCCCGGAATCCGTGTCCAGGACCGAGTGATCCCGTTGTTCGTAAAATAGTCCTGATTCAAACTGCAGAACCCCGGTCCCCACCGCATAGGCACTTACGGATTCTCCGGGGCGGTTGGAATTGATCACATCCGTATACTGAGCCCGGGCGGATAAACCCATAAAAACCGACAGGAAAAGGAGCAGGATGCGGGGCATTTTCCATTCAATGTATCTGGGGGAAACAGCCATTTTCATAATATTTTAGGACATTT
Organism: uncultured Flavobacteriaceae bacterium; assembly: GCA_965365265.1. Taxonomy (GTDB): domain Bacteria; phylum Bacteroidota; class Bacteroidia; order Flavobacteriales; family Flavobacteriaceae; genus Robiginitalea. The sequence goes on along the minus strand of CBDUBB010000173.1, from coordinate 1,647 downwards.
GTACTGCTTATACAACGCGGGAATCGTAATTTTGATATATACACTACGGACATAATGGGAGTTTTGCGAACGATTTTTTGGATCCTGCTTGGGTATTATGTCCTCAAGCTGGTTAGCCGTTTATTGCGTCCCTGGGCTCATGCCTATGCGCGAAAAAAAACGGAGGAAATGTTCCGGCAGGCGGCTTCAGGGCCGGGAAGGGAACCTGACTTCGGAACCAGGGAAGGGGAGGTTACCATTGAAAAAAAACCTCCTGTCCGGAAATCCACCGGGAAAAAAGTAGGCGAATACATCGAATTTGAGGAAATCGAATAAACCCACTTCAGTTCCCCTATGAAATCAGGATTCAGGAATTTCATCACCCACTTTTTTGCGATTGCTTTTTTTGCCCTGGTGGCCCTTTTGTACTTCAACCCGGTTCTTCAGGGGAAGGTTATCTACCAGTCCGACATTGTGCAATACAGGGGTATGGCCCAGGAGCAGGAGGAATTTCGCAGGCAATTCGAAGAAGAGCCCTACTGGACCAATAGCGCTTTTGGGGGCATGCCAACATATCAGCTCGGGGCCCGGTATCCCCACAATTATGTAAAGAAACTGGACCGGGGGATTCGCTTTTTGCCGCGCCCGGCGGATTATCTCTTTTTGTATTTTCTCGGCTTTTATATCCTTATGGGCTGTATGAAGGTAGACTACCGGCTGGCTATCCTGGGGGCCCTTGCCTTTGGTTTTTCTACCTACCTGATAATAATCCTGGGCGTTGGTCACAACGCCAAGGCCCATGCACTGGGGTATTTGCCCATGGTCCTGGGCGGGATTATCCTGACCTTCCGCAAGAAATACCTCTGGGGCTTCCTGCTTACGGCATTGGCCATGGCACTTGAAATACAGGCCAACCATTTTCAAATGACCTACTACTTTATGTTCCTGGTGGGCATCCTCGGGATTGCCTATCTGATCGATGCGGTCAGGAAGAAACAGCTAAAGCACTATTTCGGATCCGTCGGTTTGCTCATTCTTGCGGTCGGGCTGGGGATAGCGGTCAATGCCACATCCCTGATGGCCACACGCGAATATGCCCAATGGAGCACTCGGGGTCCTTCCGTGCTGACCATCAACCCGGATGGCAGCCCGAAAACCAACCTGGACGGACTGGACCGGGAGTATATTACCCAGTACAGCTATGGGATCGCCGAATCCCTGAATTTATTGGTGCCCAGGCTATTTGGCGGCGGGTCTGTGGAGCAGCTCGGCGAGGATTCAAGGACATACCGCTACCTGATCGACCAGGGCGTTTCCAGGTCCCAGGCCCTGGAATTCAGCAACAACCTGCAGCTCTACTGGGGAGACCAGCCCATAGTTGCGGCCCCTCCGTATATTGGCGCCGTGGTGCTGTTCCTGTTCCTATTGGGACTGCTTTTGGTTAAAGGGCGCGCCAAATGGTGGCTTGCAGGAGCCTCCCTTCTTGCCCTGCTGCTTTCATGGGGAAAGAACTTTGCGCTGCTGACCGACCTGATGATCGACTATTTCCCTCTTTATGACAAGTTCAGGGCAGTTTCCTCCGTGCAGATCCTCCTGGAAATCTGCGCACCCATCCTGGCAGTACTGGCCCTCAGGGCTTGGGGAGATCCTGTGATAAAACAAACGACC
>CBDUBB010000172.1:0-5658 GCA_965365265.1 uncultured Flavobacteriaceae bacterium | reverse complement strand
CATGAAGGTAGGTACGGATGGCGTCCTGTTGGGAGCCTGGGCTTCTCTGGATGGCAACCCCCAGTCCATCCTCGACATTGGTGCGGGAACGGGACTGATCGCCCTGATGCTGGCCCAGCGCAGCCGGGCAACAAGCATCGATGCCATCGAAATCGATGCGTTGGCCTTCGAACAATGCGTTGAAAACTTTGAAGCATCCCCCTGGTCAGACCGACTGTTCTGTTATCACTGTGGCCTTGAGGAGTTTGCCCGGGAGATCGATGATCCCTACGACCTGATCCTCTCCAACCCCCCTTTTTACACCGAAAGCGTCAGCAGTGGAAAGCCTGCCCGGGATGCAGCCCGCCAGCAGGCCTCCCTTCCCTTTGTCACCCTGCTGGAGGGGGTTTGTCAACTCCTGTCTCCAGAGGGCAGGTTCTGCCTGATCCTTCCCTTCCGGGAAGAGGAATCCTTTATTTCGCTGGCCAGGACAATGGGGCTCTTTCCGAATAGGATCACCCGGGTGCGGGGAAGGTCGGAGGCCCCTGTTAAACGGAGCCTGATGGAGCTCAGCTTTCAGGAAACCGGGCCCGTGGAAGACCTGCTGACCCTCGAGATTCGGAGAAATGAATATACGGAGGCATACCGGGTACTAACCCGCGATTTTTACTTGAAAATGTAATGGCTATGCCCTTCTTTGATAGGGGCGGGTTAGGCAGGTAGGCCCCCCGCCGCCTTTCAGGCTGATCTCACTGCCGTCATAGGTGCTTACCGTACAACCCGCCTGTCTCAGGGCGGCTTCGGTCTGCGGATTACCTGCGGCCAGGATGCATTTGCGGGGTGCTGTGGCCAGGACATTGCTGCCCAGGGTGTCAAATTCTGCTTCGGGTACCTCCACGAGGTCAAACCCACGGTCCAGCAGGTTGTTTCGGAAAGATACAGGCATCAGGGGGGAATAGACCACCGCGAGATCCCGGTCCACCGGACTCAGGATGGACATCAGGTGGAAGACGTCCGAAGGACCCCGAAAGTGCGGGAGATCCGCTACAAGGACTTCAATGCCTTTTGGTTCCAGCAGGGCTTTTAATTGTTCGATCGCACTTGCGTTGGAACGGTAGCTGTGGCCCACCGCCAGGGTTTGGGTATCCAGCCAGGCGAGGTCTCCCCCCTCGAGGGTCCCCGGCGCCTCAATGCTTCCCAGTATCGGGATCCCCATGAGTTCGAAAACCTCCTGCTGGGAGTGCGGTTCAGCCGTTCGCGCCGCTTTGCCCATCCGGCAGAGGATCATCCCGAAATCCGTGGCTATGGAGGCATCCCGGCAATAAAGGGCATCCAGGGTCAGGTCCTCACGGCCGGGCATCCGGTGTACCTTCCCGGAGTCGGCTTCCAGCAGGGCTTCAAATTTTTTGTATTGGGTGATGGCCAGGTTCAGATCGGGTTCGGAGAGGAAATTGAGTTCCTCCCACTGGGAAGCAATAGTGGCCTGATCCCTGAAGGCCTCCGGAACAGGCCGGATAAAGACCGAATGCAGGGGAAGGAATTCAGAATGGCATGTCAATTTCATGTGGTGCCGGATTTATCGGGGTTTTGTTTTTTCCATTTTAACCATACGTAGAAAGGTGTGCCCAGCATTAGCAGGATAAACCCTAGAAAAACTGCTTCTTCCCCTGCCCCGTATACGGCCCAGATGGAAAAGGCAAAGGCCAGGCCTCCCAAAATATAAACGCGGATCTTCTGTTTGCCCTGCAATCGCCTCTCCAGTGAAATTCCCACATAGGAAGCCACCGAAAACAAATAGGGTACCAGGGTGCAAATGGTGGAAAGCAGGATTACAAATTTAAATTGCGCTACCAACCCGTCCGAGTAATTCATCAGCATGAGCACAGAACTCAGGAGACTTCCAATGACAAGCCCCCAAACAGGGACCCCACGACTGTTATTTATTTGAAAAACCCTGGGGAATAGCCCGTCCAAAGAGATGGCCCTGGCTATCTGGCTCTGTATGAGGATCCATCCGTTAAGTGCTCCAAAGGCCGACATTGCCACGCCACCGGCAACTATAAGACTTCCGGTATCCCCTGTCATGATCTTCATGGCATCAGCAAAAGGGGCCGGGGATTTTGACAGGGTGTCAAGCGGAATAAGGCCCATGATGGCCACCGTGCTAAGGATGTAAATGGCAGTCGTCAGAACCGTTCCTAAAACAGTCGCCCTGGGGATGGTTTTTTCCGGTTGTTTTACATTATCCGAAGGCACTGTGGCGCTTTCAAGGCCCAAAAAAGCATAGAGGGTCAGCGTGCCAGTAATCGCAATGGCACTGATAGAGCTGTTTTCGCTCGCATTGAACGGGACGAAATTCCCTGGCTCGAAAAAGAAAAACCCGCCAAAGATGATCAGGAGAATGGGGACCACCTTCAACAGCGTGGTCAGAACCTGTAATTTTCCGGAAGACCTTACCCCCCTTGAATTCACCCAGGTCAAAAACCATAAGGCGCCAAGCCCAAGGGTTACCGCAATCCAGGGGGTTTCATTGAGAACCGGGAAGAAGACACTCATAGCGCTGACGAAGGCAATTGCCAGGGCCGCCATAGCCACCCATCCGGCAATCCAATACCCCCAGGCCACCAAAAATCCGACGTAATCCCCGAAGCCTGCCCTCGAATAGGCATAGGGACCCCCGCTTTTGCCGGTAACCAGCCGGCTGAGCTTGCTGAAAACCGTGGCCAGCAGGAGGGCACCAACGGAAGAAACAAGCCACCCCAGGATGCTGATCCCCCCAAATTCCGCCAGGGCAGAAGGCATGAGAAAAATACCGCCCCCGATCATATTCCCGATCACCAGGGAAGTGGTCATCCAGATCCCGAGCTTTTTTTTACCCCGGTTAAGATTCATGGGGCGGGAAGATTATCAAAAAGAATTCCATATTTTTAAAAGTACAAATTAAAACCAGCTTGGCACACAAGTTTTTCATCGACCCGGATATCCGGAAAGCCTCCACGCTTCCATCTTCGTTTTACCGGGACCCCGGGATTTTCAGAGCTCTGAAGGAAAAGGTTTTCTACCGCTCCTGGCAGTGGATCGGGGATGTCCGGGTGCTTGAGGACACCCCTTTTGCCCATCCCTTCGTGCTGCTTCCGGACTTCCTGGATGAACCCATGGTCCTGACCAGGGATGCTGCCGGAAAGGTGCATTGCCTGAGCAACGTCTGTACACACCGGGGGAATCTCGTGGCCAGCCGCTCCGCAAAGGCCAGGAAACTGATTTGCGGGTACCACGGGCGGCGTTTTTCCATGGACGGCAGCTTTGAGCATATGCCGGAGTTTGAAACTGCCCTCGAATTCCCGGGCCCTTGTGATGATCTGCCGCGCTTTCCTTTGCGGGGATGGGGTCCTTTGCTGTTTGCCGGCCTGGATGCTGCCTTTGATTTTCAGGAGGTGATCGATGGGATGAATGAGCGGGTGGGCTTTTTGCCTCTGCATACGTTTGAAGAGGATACCGGAAGGAATAAAGACTACCAGATCAGGGCCCATTGGGCTCTTTACTGCGACAATTTTCTGGAGGGATTTCACATCCCATTTGTCCATGAGGACCTCAACAAGGTTCTCAACTATGGAAATTATGAAACTGTGCTGTATACCCACTTCAACCTGCAGATAGGCTACGCGGAGGAGGGGGAAGCAGTATTCGACTTTCCTGAGGGTCATGTGGATTACGGAAAAAAGGTGGCGGCTTATTATTTCTGGGTGTTCCCGAATATGATGTTTAATTTCTATCCCTGGGGACTCTCGGTGAATCTGGTTCAGCCTCTTGGGCCGGACCGCACGAAAGTTTCGTTCCGAACCTATGTACACGATGCTTCAAGGCTTGACCAGGGTGCAGGGACCGGCCTGGACAAAGTGGAAATGGAGGACGAGGAAGTCGTAGAGGGAGTACACAAGGGGATTCGCTCCCGATTCTATAAGGCAGGCAGGTTTTCTCCCACTCGGGAACAGGGGGTACATCATTTTCATTCCCTTCTGGCGAAATTTCTGGAAGGGTAGATCGGATTAAATTCCATCATTTTTCGGGATTTGGGAGTTTCCATTTCAATGGGGCTGAAATTCTGTTGCCCCTCTTTTATTTGGGTTTTTTTCTTGTCCCCAAAGGCGTTAATTGTATTGGTTTCTTAGGCTGCATTGGCTACCTTTGACTGAAATTACGCAGGATGAAACCAGATCTTTTTGAAGCCCCAGATTACTATCAGCTGGACGATTTATTTTCGGAGGAACACAAGCTCGTTAGAGATGCCGCCAGGAGTTGGGTCAAACGGGATGTCAGCCCTATCATTGAAGAATATGCCCAAAAGGCGGAATTTCCAACGCAGATCATTAAGGGACTTGCGGAAATCGGGGCCTTTGGTCCTTATATACCGGCTGAATATGGAGGAGCCGGCCTGGATCAGATCAGTTATGGACTCATCATGCAGGAAATTGAAAGAGGGGACAGCGGGGTGCGTTCCACAGCCTCTGTACAATCTTCCCTGGTCATGTACCCAATCTATGCGTACGGGACGGAAGAGCAGCGTAAAAAATACCTGCCCCGCCTGTCCAGCGGGGAGCTCATGGGCTGCTTCGGCCTTACCGAGCCGGACCACGGCTCCAACCCCGGGGGAATGGTTACCCACTTCAAGGATAAAGGGGACCATTTTCTTTTGAATGGGGCAAAGCTCTGGATATCCAATGCGCCCTTTGCCGACATCGCGATCGTCTGGGCCAAGAATGAAGAGGGCAGGATCCACGGACTCATCGTAGAAAGGGGGATGGAAGGCTTCTCCACCCCGGAAACACACAACAAATGGTCCCTGAGGGCTTCGGCCACCGGGGAACTGATCTTCGATAACGTCAGAGTGCCCAAAGAGAACCTGCTGCCGGGCAAAAGCGGCCTGGGGGCACCCCTCGGATGCCTTGACTCGGCAAGGTACGGGATTGCCTGGGGTGCCATAGGAGCAGCCATGGACTGTTACGATACGGCCCTGCGCTATGCCAAAGAGCGTATTCAGTTTGACAAGCCCATTGCCGCCACCCAACTTCAGCAGAAAAAGCTGGCCGAAATGATTACCGAGATTACCAAGGCACAACTACTGGCCTTCCGCCTCGGCCAACTGAAAAATGAAGGACGGGCCACCACGGCCCAGATCTCAATGGCCAAGCGCAACAATGTGGACATGGCCATTCGGATTGCGCGGGAAGCGCGACAGGTACTCGGCGGGATGGGGATCACCGGGGAATACCCCATCATGAGGCATATGATGAACCTGGAATCCGTCATCACCTATGAGGGAACCCATGACATCCACCTGCTTATCACCGGAGCGGATATCACTGGGTTGCACGCCTTTAAATAATGTTCAGCCTACAATTTCGCTGAGAATGCCCTGCATTTCCGGAAGCGCCTTCCTGGCTTTGTCTGCAAATCCAAGGAGGTTTTTTGCGCGGACGAGGTTTTGGCCCGGATAGGCCGTCTGGTAATATCGATCCCCCGCCAAATGATCCGCGAGGGCACGGATCCCGTGGAGGGTAGGCATCAGGACCACCCCGTGGGCGAGCCACCGCAATTCCTTACTTTCTGTTTTAAATCCGCTTTCACCCCACCCGCTGACAAAGGCCCTGAACATGTTCAGATCCTCCCGAATCTGCTCCC
>CBDUBB010000171.1:0-5681 GCA_965365265.1 uncultured Flavobacteriaceae bacterium | reverse complement strand
CTCTACCTGCAGCGGAACCCAGAGTGGAAGGAGCTGGTTCTAAAAGGTATTAAAATCGCATAGATATGGCTTCACGCGAGATTGTCAAGAAATATAAAAAAGAGGAGTTTACCATTATCTGGAAGCCGGGAAAATGTATTCATTCCGAGGTGTGCGTGAAAACACTCCCCCAGGTATACAGGCCGGGACAAAAGCCCTGGATACAGCCGGATTCCGCAGAGATTGATGATCTGCGCGCCCAGATTGACCGATGTCCTTCCGGGGCACTTACGTATGAAGATCCCCAAATTCATTCTAACAAAAACACCAAAAACATGACTGAAATTCAAGTAATCAAGGGAGGTCCCCTTATCGTAAAGAATGACCTTAAACTGGAGAAGCCAGATGGCCAAGTGGAAGTCCGGGAGGGCAGAACATCCTTTTGCCGTTGTGGGGCCTCTTCCAAAAAGCCATTTTGCGATGGATCTCACAGGAAGGTCGATTTCGAGTAATACACAGGGTGGTGTTTACTAAGAGTTACATAATGTTTTATAGACTACTCTTTCTCTGTATTCTAGCAGGGCCTCTGCTTAATGCACAGGATTTTAACTTCACCTACGACCACTTTGCCCTTGAGGTACAGGATCTGAAAAAAGTCGGGGATTACTACAGTGAGGTACTCCTGCTGGAGGAAATCCCGCACCCCTCAGAGCCCATGGGCTTTCGCTGGTTCCGAATCCACGGGAATACACAGTTGCACCTTATAGGCAAGGATACGGTACCCGTCGAAAATCGGAAGAGCGAACACCTGTGCCTCTCTGTCAGCGATCTGGAGGCCTTTATCAGGCATCTCGAGAAATCCAATGTGCCCTACTGGGACTGGCCCGGAAAGCCCGGGGCAGTAACTTTGCGGGCAGACGGGGTGCGTCAGATCTACCTGAAGGACCCCGAAAGCAACTGGATTGAGATAAACACTGTAGAACACTGAAACACCTGAATTAGAATGAGTGACGCTGTATTGAAAACCTTTCCGCTGGGCTTTCCGTGGGAGACGGAAGATCCCTTTTTATTTTGTGTATACCACCTGGATCATTACCCGAAGGGAAACGAAGAAATGGGACCGGATGCCCCTTTGACCGGCCGACCCCTGGGGAACGATTTTCAAAAGAAAGACGGATGGCGAATGTACCACGGCACGACGATCCCAGGGTTTCCTTCCCATCCGCACAGAGGCTTTGAAACCATTACCATCGTTACCAGGGGGTTTTGCGATCACTCTGATTCACTTGGCGCCTCCGCGAGGTTCGGCCAGGGCGATGCACAGTGGATGACCGCAGGCCAGGGCGTACAGCATTCCGAAATGTTCCCCCTCCTAAACCGGGAAGAATCCAACACGCTTGAACTCTTTCAGATCTGGCTAAACCTTCCCAAAGACAAAAAACTGGCAGACCCCCATTTTAAAATGCTATGGAACGAGGATATTCCCGTAATCCGGCAGGAGGGGGTACAGATCCAGCTGGTGGCCGGAAGCCTTTCAGGAATAAACGCCCTGTCCCCTCCCCCGGATTCCTGGGCGGCAGATCCGGGCAACGACGTGGTTGTCGCTTTGGTTGAACTGGCGCCCGAGGCGACGTTCCAGATCCCTCAGGCGGCTCCCGGTAGCAAGCGAACTATCTTTTTATTCGAAGGAGGAACGCTTAAGGTGGGTACACAAGCCCTTTCGAAGGATTACGGCGCTTCCCTTGGTACTGGTCCGGTTGAGGTGAAAAACGGGGCGGAAGCTTCAAGGTTCCTGTGGTTGCAGGGAAAGCCCATCGAGGAACCCGTGGCCAAATACGGCCCCTTCGTCATGAATCGGCCGGAAGAAATCAACCAGGCGATAGAAGAATACCGACTCACTCAGTTCGGCGGATGGCCGTGGCCCTACCCGGATCATGCGCACCCAAGGGAGAAAGGCCGGTTCGCGCACTATCCAGACGGACATTTGGAAGAAAAAGGGTGATCAGACCCTGCTAATATGGGCTCCTATAGCCCTTAGCCGGTCATCGATAGACTCATACCCCCTGTCAATCTGCTCGATATTGTGAATCGTGGAAGTTCCTTTTGCTGAAAGGGCCGCGATCAGCAGGGAAACCCCGGCACGAATATCCGGAGAGGTCATGATGGTTGCCTTGAGCGTGGATTTAAAGTCATGGCCGATCACGGTAGCCCTGTGGGGGTCGCACAGAATGATTTTTGCTCCCATATCCAGCAATTTATCTACAAAGAAAAGGCGGCTTTCGAACATTTTCTGGTGAATGAGGACTTCCCCCCGGGCCTGTGTGGCCACCACCAGGATAATACTCAGCAGGTCGGGCGTAAGACCCGGCCAGGGCGCATCAGCGATCGTAAGTATGGAGCCGTCTATGAAATTCTGGATCTCATATCCTTTGGTATGAGCAGGGATAAAGATGTCATCCCCTTTTCGCTTCAGACGAATCCCCAGTTTGGCGAAGACAGAGGGTATGAGGCCCAGGTTTTCCCAGCTCACATCTTTGATGGTCAGTTCACTGCGAGTCATGGCCGCCAGGCCTATCCAGCTGCCTATTTCGATCATATCCGGCAACATCCGGTGATCGGTCCCCTTGAGTGAACTCACCCCTTCAATGGTCAACAGGTTGGACCCAATCCCGGAGATCCGTGCCCCCATCCTGTTGAGCATCCTGCATAGTTGTTGCAGGTAGGGCTCACAGGCTGCATTATAAATAGTGGTGGTCCCTTCGGCGAGCACAGCGGCCATTATGATGTTGGCAGTCCCGGTTACCGAGGCTTCATCAAGCAGCATATAGGCGCCCTTAAGTTTTTTGGCCTCCACCCCGTAGAAATGCTCTTCTCTGTTGTACCTGAATTTTGCCCCGAGTTTCATAAACCCTTCAAAATGGGTGTCGAGCCGCCGTCGACCTATTTTGTCTCCCCCCGGTTTCGGGATATATCCCTTTCCAAATCGTCCGAGCATGGGGCCGACCAGCATAATGGAGCCGCGAAGTCCCCTGCCATCGGTTTTGAATTGTTGGGACTGCAGGTAATCCAGGTTGATGTCATCAGCCCGAAAGGTATAGGAACCCTTGCCCTTTTTCTGAATCTTTACTCCCAGGTCTTCCAGGATTGAGATCAGCTTGTTTACATCCAGAATGTCCGGAATGTTGTGAATGGTTACAGGTTCCGCGGTCAGCAATACCGCACAGAGAATCTGAAGGGCCTCGTTTTTGGCTCCCTGGGGGGTGATTTCCCCGTGGAGTTGGTGCCCTCCCTCGATCTTAAATGTTCCCATGGAATTAGTGGCGCTTTTTACCGCGGTTGGATCGCTGCCCTTTTTTTCCGGTAGTAACCCGGTTAGACCGGACCGCGCGTTGTTTGAGGAACTGGCCGCTTTCCGTCAGGTTTTCCCCGTCTGCTGCCAGGTCGATTTGTCCGTTGCTCAACTCTTTAAGATGGTTAAATATCACCTTGTCATCCACAGTGTCCTTGTTCCAGTTCAGATAACACTTTTTCATGTGGTTGGCGATAGCGTATTCAAGGCCGGAGCGCTTGTCTCCCTTTTCCCATTTCACGGCCTCATCTATCATCCGCTTGATGTTGTTGCCATAGAAACGATACTTGGGATAGTTCTGGGGATATTCAAGAGGCTCGGGCCGCTCCTGAAGTTTTTCCTTGCTCGGGATCGGATAAGGTGAATCCACATCCAGTTTGAAATCGGACATGATAAAGAGCTGATCCCAAAGCTTGTGCTGAAAGTCGGGGACATCCCTCAAATGGGGTTGCATGTTCCCCATGTGGCTAATTATGGCCTGGGCGATCCTGTTCCGCTCCTCCCTGTCTTCTATGCCCATAGCATGGTCAACCATTTTCTGAAAATGCCGACCGTATTCGGGAATGTGCAATTGAGGGCGTTCTGTATTGTACTGAAGATTTTCTACTAGATTCAAAAGAGAAAGATGCTGTTTAAAAAAGATTTATCCCGGGGTCCTTCCCCGGCCTGCAAAGTACCAAAATTAAACGAGATTACCATATCAAAGGGAAATGACACCTTCTACCTTCCCCACTTCAATATACTTTTCAATTACCTGGTCCGGACTCTCCAGATGAACCGTAATGGAAAGGCTGGTGTATTTGCCGTTTTTGGATTTCTTGGATTCAATAACCGCGCCGGTATTGTCAAAAATGGTGCCTATTTGATTAATTTTCTCAACATCCGACGGGATGATGAATTTATAGAGGTATGTTCCAGGCCACTCGGAAGACTTTAAAAGTTCTTCCCGCAGCCGGCCGTAAAATTCGTCCGATTTCTGCTGCTCCATGTTTTTTTTACAAATATACACCAAAGATACCGCTTGAAGGTGCCCGGGGGATTGCGTACTTTTGTTTGACCGACGCCCAGGGAATGACCAAACGCATCGTAATCACGGGAGGGCCGGGAACCGGCAAGACGGTTCTGGTCCGGGAACTTGAAAAAAGAGGGTATTCCTGTTTTCACGAAATCATCCGTGAGATGACCGAAGCGGCCAAGAAGGAGGAGGACCCCGAAACCCACCTGGTGAACCCACTGACATTTGTACGGGACCCGCTATCCTTTAACCGGCGCATCCTCCAGGGACGGATGAGCCAGTTCAGGAATGCAGGCCTTTTTCAGGATCCGCTTGTATTTTTTGACCGCGGCATTCCGGATGTACTGGCGTATATGGATTATTTTAAACAGGAATACGACGGGGAATTCTCCGAGCCCTGCCTGAATCTCAGGTATGACCAGGTATTTCTCCTTCCCCCATGGAGGGAAATATACACAACGGATGATGAACGCCTTGAATCCTTTGAACAGGCTTGTGAAATCCATGAATGCCTGGATACAACCTACCGGAGGTATGGGTATGAAGTCAATACCCTCGACTTCGGGCCCGTGGAGGATCGCTTAAGGCAATTGTTTGACAGACTAAATGGGGTGCATGAATGAGTCAGCTGAAAAAGTCCTGAAGCAGTACTGGGGCCACGCCGGATTCCGCGGCTCCCAGCAGCAGATCATACAAGCCGTGCTGAAAGGATCGGATGTGATTGCCCTGCTACCCACCGGGGGTGGAAAATCCCTCTGCTATCAAATCCCGGGGGTACTCCTTCCCGGCCTTTGTCTGGTGGTTTCCCCTTTGCTGGCCCTTATGGAAGATCAGGTATCCGACCTCAATTCAAGGGGTATACGGGCCATGAGCCTTTCCGGCAAACTGCGGCAGGAAGAGCTGATCCGAAAACTGGACAACGTGGAATTCGGCAATTACAGCTTCCTGTACGTATCTCCGGAAAGACTTCAACAAGAACTCGTTGTAAATCGTATTAAAAACTTAAATATCAATTTAATAGCGATCGATGAAGCGCACTGCATATCTCAGTGGGGATTTGATTTCCGACCGGCATATCTGAAGTGTGCTGTATTGCGGGAATTGCTTCCTACCACTCCCATGATCGCACTAACAGCAACGGCCACTCCTGAAGTCATGAAGGACATTGAAGAGTTGTTGCTGCTGCAGGACCCATGCATTTTCAGGGATTCTATCCAACGGACGAACATTACATACTCAGTCCTGAAAACAGAGGATAAGAACTACCGTCTCAGCCAATTGCTCGAGCAGCACGCCGGAAGCGCTATTGCTTACGTTCAGACGCGAAGAGCAACGGTA
>CBDUBB010000170.1:0-5724 GCA_965365265.1 uncultured Flavobacteriaceae bacterium | reverse complement strand
CCAATACAGGCTGCAGATTCCAGGGTGCAGGTTTGGGTCGTGCCCACGAATGAGGAACTGGAAATCGCCCGTCAGGCATACCACCTGTACCTGAAATCAGGCCATTGACATGCCTGGCAGGAATTTCGGCCCCAGCCGGAATTACCATTTTTTGGCATAGCCGAATACCATCATCTTGAATTTGCGGAAATCACGGGTGAACACATCCATTTTTTCACGCAGCTGCCGGTGTTGTTCCCGGTAGGCGTTGTCCGAAATCCCCTCGGCCCCTTTTTCGATATCGCTTAGAAGACGCTCGTGCTCGAGGATCTCGTCGGACAGGTACTCGTACAGCATTTCGTGCAGGCGGTCCAGATTCCGGAGCATTTCTGAATAATCAGCTCCTTCCGGTACGTGCCCTTGCTGCTTCTCCAGCATGGTGGCGAAAAACCTCGTTTCATCTTTCCAGAAGGCAAGGGTATCCAGCCATATCCGGCTTTCATAGTGCAGCCCCTCCAGGCTTTGTGGCAGGAGGGAATCCGAGCTGGCAACTAGTTTCTTGGTACTCATTTTAAGTTCTTTTAAGATTCATACAATCGGTCCTTCAGGGAGTCGCGAAGGAGCTCCCTTGCGCGGTCCAGTGTTTTTTCTATGCGTTCGACGGAAACGCCCTTGATGCGTGCAATGTCCTCTGTAGAGAACAACTGTTCGGTGGCGAGTTCAAAAACGGAGCGCATGTTGGGGGGCAACTGGAAAAGGACAGTGTCCAGATGGCGCTGTGTGCGGCCTTGCTGCTCATCTGCATCCATCAGGGCCATCAGGTCCTCATGGGCATCGTCCAGATAGATGTTCTTCAGCAGGAAATGATGGCTTTTATAGGAGATGTCATCCAGTTCCTCCATCATGACCAGGTCGCCATCCCCGTCCGTGCTGAAGGCCTCCTTCATTTGCGCGAGCTCCGCCCGGGAATAGTCATCTATATTGTCGTAGAAATAGGTTTCGAATTCTTCTTCCACCTCCATGTCCTCCAGCAGCTTTTCTGCCCTTTTGAACAACCAGGCATGGAATTCATCTTTATCCCTTACCTCTTCCAGATGGTCGTAGACGTCTATGATCATCTGGTCAAAGAGGTCTTCGGGTTTAAATTTGTTATGGGAAATCACCCCCTTTTCCAGGGCGATTCGGAGTCCTCGGGTTATATACCGTTTGATATCCGGCAGGACTTTCAGCAGGAGTTCGTTGAATGCTCTTCGTTTATCCTCGGCCCTGAGCCTTTTCAGGGTTTCCAAATTGTCGTTGACAAACCGGTGAAATTCGGCCTGTTTTTTATCGTAGTGAAGGGTATTTTCCATGAGATGATCAGTTTAGGGATTATATCTCCAAGTTCTTAAATCCTTCCCTGGAAAAAAATGACCTAGGTCATTCCTTGCGGGCATTTGGCCCTTAAAAATAAAGGGGTTTGGAATTGTTCAGGAACGGTGTCGGGATCCCAGCGGAAAAATCGGTAAAATGCCCCTGCGAATGATGTAAATCATTTCGGGAACCTACCTTCCGCCATAGCTTTGAGAAATAAACGGATTATTAATTTAAAAACCCATAAGCTATGAGAACTGACAGTGGAACCGTATTACTGGCATTGCTCTCCGGAGCCGCTATAGGCGCTGGAATGGGAATCCTGTATGCTCCTGATAAAGGGTCCAATACCCGCAAAAAAATCAAGAGGAAAGTAGAGGAGACCAGCCATGACCTCGCAGAAAGAATTACCCATGCCAAGGATGAACTTACCCGTTCTGCCCTTGAAAAAAGGGAAGAGTTTGAACACCGCCTGGAGGACACCCTCAGCACTATGAGCTATAAGGCTGATGATATCATCGCCGGCCTTGAGCACAAACTGGAGGATCTTCGCAAGAAGAACGCCCAACTTCAGAAATAAGGAAGATGGCCGCCCCTGTGCTTCAAGAACCGATGTTGAAAGCCGTGGGCGAGGTTCAGAATTACGTTGAATCCAGTACGGATTACCTGCGTTTGCAGATGTTCAGGACGCTCATGCGCCTGCTGACTTCGATTGCGAAATCAGTGGTGGTGGGCGTTTTGGTCTTTCTAGCCTTGCTGTTCCTCTCCGTGGCTGCTGCCCTTGCCCTGGGCTCCTGGCTACAGGATGACCTCATGGCCTTTATTTACGTGGGGATTTTTTACCTGCTGGCCGGGGGCGTTGCCTATTTGCTGCGCCACCGGATAGAAAGACAGATCCTCAGGTCCTTCTCAGACCTGTATTACAACTGATCATGGAACCGAAATTTTCCTCTTTCGAAGAAATAGATACCCGCCTGCAAACCCTGAGGGTACAGCGGGAGCTAAGCCTGCAACGCCTGAGAAGACAGTTCAGCTTCAGTCCGGGAGAAATCCTGCGGGAAGGCTTCAGGCGGGCCAGGCCCGCATTGAACAACCTCGCTATTGATTGGATGCTTCACCAACTGAGGGAACTCAGACGCAAAATACGTCCCGAGCTTCCAAAGCTCCCCTAGCCGAAGGTGGCAATCACCTCCAGCTTTTTTGGGTCGGAGACAATGATCCGGCGTGCCTTTCCCATTTGGATGACCCCTTCCTCCTTAAGCTCCGACAGGGTCCGGATGGCCGTTTCAGTAGCTGTACCCACCATGCCTGCCAGGTCCTCACGGGCGATGTCAATACCCTCGTGGGTGGCATCCTGTATCAGCCCGGCTTTCAGCAGTTTCATCAGGATCCTCGCCAGCCGTTGCCGAACCGGGCAATAGGCGAGGTTTACCAGTTGTTCCTGAGCGTCGATAAGATCTATCGAAATGAGCTCCATGAATTTTTGGGAGACCTCCGGGTTCTTTTCCAGAAGGTGGATAAAATCAGCTTTCGGGATGCTGTATAGTTCAGAAGGCTCGATTACCATGGCTGACTGCAGGTAGGTTCCGCCGGGGTTAAGCAGTGACAGCCATCCGAGAAAATCTCCTTCCCTGCTGATTCCCGTCACCAGTTCCTTCCCTGCCTCAGTGGATTTATAGGTCTTAATGAGGCCTTTTTTGATGAAATAAAGATTGTGGGCGGCGTCTCCTTCCATGTAGAGCAGCTCCTTGGAAGGGTATTTCCTGCATCCGTAACTGCGTTCAATGTGTTCGAGATTTAGGTAGACTGCCGCGTATTCCATGAACTCGGTAACCCCTTTGAGGTCCCGGGTAAATTCGCGTTGCAGGAAGTCATGCCTTTGAAGGCGGGAAGTTATGGCCTCGAGCAGTTCGTGTTCCTCAAAAGGTTTGGTAAGGTAATCGTCTGCCCCGAGGTTCATCCCCTTTCTGATATCAGATCTGTCGGCCTTGGCACTCAGGAATACAAATGGGACCCCTGCTGTTTTGCGGTTCTCCTGCAGGGCTTCCAGTACCTGGTACCCATCCAGCCCCGGCATCATGATGTCGCACAGGATCAGGTCCGGATGAAAGGATTGTGCCTTCCTGATCCCGGATTCGCCGTCCGGGCAGGTCGCTACGGAATAACCGGATAATTCCAGCAAATCGGCCGTATTCTCCCGTACGTCTTCATTGTCTTCAATAATCAGAATCTTTCTCATACCCTGTGGGTTTAAATCGAACCGGGAGCCTTAGATAGAACGTACTTCCTTCATCCAGGCTGCTTTTAAAGTGTATCGTGCCTCCCATCAATTCGGTGTAGTGTTTTACAATATGCAGTCCCAGTCCTGTGCCCGGAATATTGACCGAGTTTTTCGCCCTGAAAAACCGGTTGAATAACTGTTCGTGCTCCTCTTCGGGAATACCCATTCCCTCATCCCGCACCGAAATATTCAGAAAATCATCATCCGCACGGATATGTATGAAGATGGCACTTTTCTCAGGTGAATATTTAATGGCATTGGACAGCAGGTTTATCAGGATGTGGCGCATCAATTTTGGATCGAGATGAACCTGCATTGAGGTGATTTCAAAGTCCTCGTGGAAATGTTGCCCCACTTTCAGGTTGCTTTCCAGTTCCTCCAGAACGGACCGGATCAGGTCTAACAGGTCGAAGTTTTCCGGTTGGCAGTCGATCCTGCCTTCCTCCAGTTTGCCGAGGGACAGGAAGTCATCCAGGATGACCACCAGGTTCCTCACGTTGTTCTGGATTTGTTTCAGGTACCTCAGTCGTTTTTCCTCCTTGCCCGGCTCATTTTGTTTTCCAATAAGGATGGCCGATGAGTGGATGGCGCTCAGCGGGGTCCTGAATTCGTGAGAGGCCATTGAAATAAACCGGGATTTCAAATCGTTGAGTTCCTGTTCAATACGGAGGGCCCTGAGGAGCTCCTCCTCGGCTTTTTTTTGCTCGGTTACATTGCTGAATACCAGCAGCGCCCAACCCAGGCCTTCCCCTACGGGCAGTGGGGTGGAGTTGACCAAATAGGTATGCCCTTCCAGCGGGAGCTCAAAGGAGAGGTGCTGTCCTTCAAGGGTCTGGTTAATTTTGGTCCGAAGATCCATCAGTTTGGAAGGGGACAGGCCCGGAGTGTCCATGACCGATTTGTCTGTGAATCCCCACTCTTTAAGCCCCATGCGCTCCAATTCTTCCCCTTCCAGATGTTCGTATTTCAGATCCTTGTCGAATACCATGATCACTCCCTTAGGAAAGTGCTGGGCAATTACCCTGAAAAGCACCTGGCTGGCCGTTGCCCTTTCTTCCGCCGCCTGGGTGGTTTGAATTTGTTTCTGGAGGCTGACGTTGGTTTCCAGTAATTTTTGTACCGTCAATTCCACCTCCTGGGTACGATCCGCAACATCTTTTTCGAGGTTTTTGGCGTATTGCTCGAGTTTCCGGTTGCTTTCTTCAATCCGGAATCGGGACTGTTGCCGTTCTATGGCCAGGCCTGTCAGTTGGATAGCATCTTTGAGAAAATCCAGATGCTCTTTCCCCGGCTTTCGCGGTTGTCTTCCAAAAAAGGTGCAGGTTCCAAGAACTTTGCGTTCTGAGGACAGGATCGGATAGGACCAGTAGCTGCGTATTCCCTCATTTTTGAGTGCATTTCTGAAGGGAATGGCCTCCGTATCTTTATCAAGGTCATCCAGGATAACGGTATCCCGTGTTAAAACTGACTTTATGCACGGACATCCCCTTTGGTTTTTCATGGGAATCCGTTTGAATTGCTCCCTGACGGGTTCAGGCAGCCTGTAGGAAGCAAGGCATTCCAGGGATTGCTTTTCAGCGTGCCAGAGCGAAATAAGCAAACCGGTTTCAGGTTCCAGATTTCCAAGAAAATCTGCTATGCTTTCTGAAATTTCCTTCAGCGGCCTGTCCTGTGTGATGGCTTCGAGGATTTTCCTGGTGCGGTCCTTCCGTTCCCCTTCAAATACCCGTGCGCTCACATCGTTTTGTACTCCGATGAAGTGGGTGACAGTCCCCTCTGCATCCTTGATAGGTGTGATGGTAAGTTCATTCCAGAACAGGCTGCCGTCCTTGCGGTAATTACGGAGGACAACCCGGCATGGGACGCCTTTTTCAAGTGCTTCCCGGATTTCACGCACCTTTTCGCTGTCCGTATCGGTACCCTGAAGGAAACGGCAGTTCTTTCCCAGTACTTCTTCCCGGGCGTACCCCGTAATGCTGCTGAAGGCCTCGTTGGAATAAATTATGGGCATATCAGGCAACCGGGCATCGGAAATCAGGATGCCATTACCGGCAGCCTGAAGTGCTCTGTTGCGGAGGTTTAGGATCTGCTGGGTGTTTTTGGTCCTGGTA
>CBDUBB010000169.1:0-5730 GCA_965365265.1 uncultured Flavobacteriaceae bacterium | reverse complement strand
TTATCCTCGGTTCCGGTTCCCCCAGGCGCAAAGCACTGCTTGAGGCCATGGGATTCTCCTTTGACGTACAAACAACCGAAATGGAGGAAACCTACCCGGAGACCCTGAAAGGGCATCAGATCACAGATTATTTGGCCATCCGCAAAAGTGAAGCCCTCCGGCCCCACACCGGGGCAGGCGACCTGGTGCTTACCGCAGATACCATCGTCTGGTTCGAAGGGGCCGTTATGGAAAAACCCACGGGAATCCAACAGGCGCGTGAAACCCTCAGGCAACTTTCCGGCAGGAGGCATGAAGTTATCACCTCCGTCTGTTTCCGGCAGGCGGAGGCAGAACAGGTAGTTCATGCGGTGACTGAAGTCAAATTCGCCCCCCTGGATGATGCCATGATAAACGCCTACTTCAAAAAGGGACATCCCCTGGATAAAGCAGGGGCCTATGGCATACAGGAATGGATTGGCCTGACTGCCGTGGAAGAGATCCGAGGGTCCTATACCAATGTGGTTGGCCTTCCCACCCAATTAGTTTACAAAACGTTAAGGGACATGGGTTTCCCCTTTGATTAGGGTATTTTTGTTAAAAAACACGCTATGATTTTATCGAAATACCCCTTATTCCATTTGATTATGGCGGTCTGCCTGCTAAGCGCATGCCGGCCCAATCCACAGGAAACAACCAAAGCGACTTCCGGTAAGTCTGCCCCCGCTCCTGTTGAAAAGAAGGCGCGGTTGCTGTCGCCCGAATTCAAGGAATACTGGTATTCCGGCGTGGCCGAATTAAACAGCTATGAGATGGAACAGGCCAGGTACGGCGAACTGCGGGATGGAGAGGCTGTACTGATCTTCGTCACCGAGCCCTTCGACCTGGAAAAACAGGTCAAGGCTTCACGCAAGGGACCTGAAACCACCTCGGTCCTGAAACTCAACCGGGTCCGAAAATTCCTGACCGGGGTATACCCCTACTCCATTATGAGCAGTGTATTCTATCCGGTTTCAGACAACCAGCACGCCCTGAAACTTACCACTTCCGCTCAGGAATGGTGCGGACACGTCTATGCCCAGCTGAATAACCGGGAATCCTTCGAAATCGTCTCCCACAGTTATTTTGAAAGTGAAGCAGACCAAAGGGTTAGCCTCCCTAAAACACTGCTGGAAGAGGAGCTTTGGACAAAACTGAGGTTTGAGCCCGATGCCCTTCCCACCGGTAAGGTGCAACTGGTTCCCTCTCTGGAGTACCTCCGGCTCAGGCACCAGCCAATCAGAGCCTATGAGGCTGTCCTTACGCTTTCCGGGCCCGGAGAATCACGGACCTACACCCTTGACTATCCTGAGTTGAACAGGACGCTGCAGATTCACTTTGAGGGATCCTTCCCGTATCGGGTGAAGGGATGGACCGAAACCTATCCCTCCGGGTTTGGCCCGGAAAGCCCGGTGATCACCTCCACCGCCAGGCTAAAGAAAACTCTAATGACCCCATACTGGCGTAAAAATGCCAATTCAGATGTATCTTTGCGCGACAGCCTTGGACTGGCCATGAAATGAATGAACTTCTGACCAATTACCAGAACGAACTACTGGGTACGCTCCTCACCCTGGGGGCCCTTACCATTACCCGTTTTATTTCGATAAAGGCCATCCGGAAGGTTGGTCGGATAAGCGACCTGAACGAGATCCGGACAAGGCTCATTATCAAATATGTGGCAGTAGGGCATTTCCTGCTCATGATTGCCGCCCTCCTTTTGATATGGGGGGTGAATATCCGGGAACTGGGACTGATCATATCCTCCGTATTTGCCGTAATCGGGGTGGCGCTCTTTGCCAGTTGGTCCATCCTGAGCAATGTGACGGCGGGTGTCATCCTGTTTTTTTCCTTTCCCTTTAAAATCGGCGATCGGATTCGCATCTGGGACAAGGAATTTGAAGGGGATAGTGAATTTGTCATAGAGGATATCAGGGCTTACCACGTGCATCTTCGAAAGGATAGCGGAGAACTCATCACCTACCCGAACAACCTGTTTCTTCAGAAAGCAGTATCCCTGCTCGGGGTCGATCAGGAGGACACCGACGCGAGCGATGCCCTGTAAGTTGTTAAAGAAGTTCTAAATAACCGGGGGGGCTATTGAATCTTCCTATCTTTGGGAGCCGACTAAATGCTCTGTTATGTTTCGATTCCTGCGCTGGTTAGTACTTGGGCTTTGCCTGCTTCCCGCATCTATCGTTTCCCAATCAGCCACCACACCTTCTTCCGTAACGCTCTATAACGATCTGAAGAAACTCAACTTCCTGGGGTCTGCCCTCTATATCGCAGCCCACCCGGATGATGAGAATACACGCCTTATTTCCTACCTGTCCAATAATGTACATGCCCGTACCGGCTACCTTTCCATGACCCGGGGCGACGGGGGGCAGAACCTGATCGGGACGGAACTCCGGGAATTGCTCGGGGTCCTGCGCACACAGGAACTTCTGGCGGCCCGACGGGTAGACGGAGGCGAACAGTTTTTTACAAGGGCCAATGATTTCGGCTACTCCAAGCATCCGGACGAAACCCTCCGGATCTGGGACAAGGAAAAGGTCCTGTCGGATGTGGTACGCGTAATCCGGGCCTTCAAGCCGGATGTCATCATCAATCGCTTTGACCACCGCACCCCGGGGAGTACCCATGGACACCATACCTCTTCTGCCATCCTGAGTACCGAGGCATTCGAGCTGGCCGGGGACCCGGAGGCATATCCAGAACAATTAGGGAATATGGAACCCTGGCGTCCGGCACGTCTTTTCTTCAATACCTCCTGGTGGTTTTACGGAAGCCCTGAAAATTTTGAAAAAGCCGACAAATCCAGGCTCGTTCCCATGGATATCGGGGTGTATTACCCGGAACGCGGGCTTTCGAATAATGAAATTGCCTCCATGGCAAGCAGCCAGCACCGGTGCCAGGGATTTGGAAGGCTTACCGTGCGCGGTTCGGAGCTCGAATACGTGGAGCTGCTGAAGGGAAGTATGCCGTCCGGCGCCAACCTTTTCGATGGCATCGATACAAGCTGGAACCGGATCGAGGGAGGTGCGGCTATCGGGGCCATACTCGAACCCCTCGAATCCTCCTTCAACTTTGCGGACCCCTCCGTGCATCTGCCGGATCTCCTAAAGGCATATACCCTTCTACAAAAACTTGAAGACACACACTGGAAAATAATTAAAAACAAGCAGTTGGTATCATTAATAGCAGGTGTCTCGGGCGTGTATCTGGAAGCTTCTTCGGAAGCCGCCTACGCCAACCCCGGGACTTCTGCCCAGGTCCGAGTGGAGGCAGTGAACCGATCCAAATGGCCTGTTGAGATGCTGGGATACAGCCTGGATTCCGGAAGACGCACAGACAGTGTAATCTCCCTGCCCTACAATGAACGGACCCTGTTGGAGACTGCCCTTACGATCCCGGAAGGCCATGCGGATACCTCCCCCTACTGGCTCAGAGAAGCAGGAACCATGGGCATGTACAAAGTGCCAGATGTTTCTCTTATCGGTAAACCTGAAACGCCCCCCGCCTTTTACCTGCATACGAAACTCAGCTTTGACGGCACGGTAATCCCGATGGACATCCCGGTGATCCACAGGTATTCAGAGCCTGACAAAGGGGAGTTGCACCGGGCGTTCGATATTGTCCCCAGGGTGACAGCCTCCTTCGACAATCAGGTGGAGCTCTTTCCCACCACACATTCAAAGCAGGTGCAACTCACTGTGAAGTCCCTAACCGATAAGGTATCCGGTCAGGTTTCCCTGCAGATCCCGGAGGGCTGGCGATCGGAACCTGCTTCTTACAATTACAGTCTGGAAGGAAAAGGAGACGAAAAGATCTTTCAATTCACCCTCCTGCCGCCCACAGGGGAATCGCAGGGGTTTGTGACTCCAAGGGTGGTATCGGGAGATGACACTTATACCAAGGAACTCATCACCATTGCATATGAGCACATCCCGACCCAGACCGTCCTGCTGCCAGCCGCCTTAAAAGTGGTCCGTCTGGATGTGGAAAAGGCAGGGCAGCACATTGGGTATGTCATGGGCGCCGGAGACGAAATTCCCGAAAACCTTGAAGCCATTGGTTACACCGTGCATTCATTGGAGGTTCAGGACCTCACTCGTGAGATGCTTCGGGAAATGGATGCCATTGTCCTGGGGATCCGTGCCTACAATGTCCTGGACGACCTGCCATTCAAAACAGATGTCCTGATGGACTATGTGAAGGAAGGGGGCACCATGGTGGTCCAGTACAATACCAGTGGCCGCGGCCCGAGGGATTTCAGCAACCTTGCCCCCTACCCCCTGCGACTTTCAAGGGACCGTGTCTCTGATGAAACGGTTCCCGTGGAAATCCTGGAGCCGGAACACCCCCTGCTTAATTTTCCCAATCAGGTGGACTCGGAAGATTTTGAGGGCTGGGTACAGGAGCGCGGGTTGTATTTCCCGGATAAATGGGACCCCGCATTTACGCCCTTGTTCGCTATGAACGATCCGGGGGAATCCCCAAAGAAGGGATCCCTGTTGGTAGCGGCTTATGGCGACGGGTATTACATTTACACGGGCCTGAGTTTTTTCAGGGAACTCCCGGCCGGGGTTCCGGGTGCCTTTAAACTATTGTCGAACATGCTTTCCATCGGGAAAGCCCCAACCAGCTCAGATCGTGAAGTTAAGGGATGAAATGAAGGAAAAGATGGTGTGGAAGCGGGAGTATACGCTCGTCCTGGTGCTCAACGCCCTGTATATCCTGATATTTTACTACATAATGATCTCGAACGCTTAGTATGGCAACAATAGATTGGATCATACTATCCGGGACCCTGCTATTCATTGTCGCCTTTGGGGTGTGGCGGACGCGCGGCAGTCAGGATGTCGACGATTATGTCTTGGGCGGAAACAAGGCAAAATGGTGGACGGTCGGACTCTCGGTAATGGCCACACAGGCGAGTGCCATTACCTTTCTTTCGACTCCCGGACAGGCCTTTCACGATGGGATGGGTTTTGTTCAATTCTACTTTGGGCTGCCCCTGGCGATGATCATCATCTGCCTGGTATTTGTACCGATCTACCACCACCTGAAGGTATACACCGCCTATGAATTTCTGGAAAAGCGGTTTGATCTGAAGACCCGTACCCTGGCCGCTGTCCTGTTCCTTATACAAAGAGGTCTCGCAGCCGGAATTACGATTTTTGCCCCTTCCATTATCCTCTCTGCGGTATTGGGCTGGGACCTTCGGACCCTGAACATCATTATTGGGATCCTCGTTATCATTTATACGGTTTCAGGGGGCACCAAGGCGGTGAATGTCACTCAGAAACAACAGATGTTTGTGATCATGCTGGGGATGTTTATGGCGTTCTTCTTCATCCTGGGCTACCTTCCTGAAGACATAAACTTCGGGAAGGCCCTCAAGATTGCCGGGGCGAGTGATAAGCTCAACATTCTCAATTTCGATTTTGACACGGATAGCAGGTACACCTTCTGGAGTGGCATTACCGGCGGAATGTTCCTGGCACTGGCCTACTTTGGTACAGACCAAAGCCAGGTACAGCGCTATTTGTCCGGGAAATCCGTCCGGGAAAGCCAGCTGGGGCTCATTTTTAACGGGCTCCTAAAAATCCCCATGCAGTTTTTCATCCTGCTGGTAGGAGTTATGGTTTTTGTTTTTTACCAGTATAACCCATCACTTGGTCAGCTGTGGTCCATCAGATAATATTT
>CBDUBB010000168.1:0-5731 GCA_965365265.1 uncultured Flavobacteriaceae bacterium | reverse complement strand
CTCAGCCCGGTGAATTCCCTGGTATCGATACATTTGCCATCCCCGACCAGAGAAACCCACCATCCCCCTTCTCCTGCCACATTGGAATTACCGGTAAGGGCGTGGTTGACAAGGACCACAGGGGCGGTGTGCAATGCCCTGCCAAAGATCTGGTAAGACAGTGTTACCGGCTGGCGCACCCCGCTCAGGGTGGTAAAATCCTCCCATTGGAGTTTATGTAGCTCGGTTCCTTTCATGGATTCACATGTATAATTTCCCCTCTCCACCCAAATGATGGAAGGCGGGCTAAAAAATTTATTCGCGTGTTACCGAAAAGGAAGAAGCTGCAACAGCAGGCTTGAGAGGAATTATCTTTCCCGAATGCAGGCATCCGGGTAGAACGTAGCACCTTCTCCACCAGATAAGGCAGAGGGTTGCCAAGGTTTCACAGGGTCTACTCCCTCCACCTTTCTCGATAACGTCACAGTAAATACCTGAACATCTGCCCCCGAAGAGGCGTTTCTTTGCAGGGAATTAAAGCCCGAAGGCTTCCCTGATCGTTTCAACGGCATCGAGCTTCTCCCAGGTGAAAAGCTCTACCTGAGTCTCCACTCTGCCACTGTAGGGAGATTCGAAAACCTTGGTGACCCATTCGGGTTCACGGCCCATATGCCCATAAGCCGCTGTTTCGAGATAAATGGGGTTCCTGAGCTTCAGCCTGTCTTCTATAAAGGCCGGCCGCATATCAAACAGTTGGGCCACGCGGGTGGCGATCTCACCATCGGAGAGGTCTACCCGGGAAGTCCCAAATGTATTCACGTTAAAAGAGGTCGGTTCCACCACCCCAATGGCATAGCTCACCTGGACCAGGATCTCGTCGGCCACGCCTGCAGCCACGAGGTTTTTGGCTGCATGCCGGGCTGCGTAGGCTGCGCTCCGGTCCACCTTGCTGGTATCCTTCCCACTGAAAGCCCCTCCCCCATGGGCTCCCTTACCTCCATAGGTGTCTACAATGATTTTTCGCCCGGTCAGGCCCGAATCCCCGTGGGGACCGCCGATGACAAACTTCCCTGTGGGGTTCACATGGTAGGTGATATCATCCCCAAAGAGCTCCTGAATCCTTTCGGGCAACTTGCCTATGACGCGGGGAATAAGGATTTCCCTTACATCCGTTTTGATCTTCTCGAGCATCACGGTTTCCTCCGGGTCGAAAGGATCGTGCTGGGTAGACACAACAATCGTGGCGATTCGAATTGGTTTATGATCATCCGAGTATTCCACCGTGACCTGCGCCTTGGCGTCCGGCCGTAAATATGGGATTTCCTTTTGCTCCCGGCGTATCAGTGCCAGTTCGCGAAGGATCCGATGGGAGATGTCAAGGGCCAGGGGCATGTAATTATCCGTTTCATTGCTCGCGTACCCGAACATCATACCCTGGTCCCCGGCGCCCTGTAATTCCTTTTTGCCCCGGTCCACCCCCCGGTTGATATCCGGCGATTGTTCGTGGATCATGGATATCACCCCGCAGGAATCCCCGCTGAACCGGTATTCCCCCCTGGTATACCCGATCTGGTTGATCGTTTGGCGGGCAATCTGTTGCAGGTCTACATAGGTATGGCTCGTGACCTCCCCGTCCAGGACTACCTGCCCGGTGGTTACAAGGGTTTCGCAGGCTACCTTGCTCTCCGGGTCAAAGGCCAGGAAATGATCCAGCAGGGCATCGCTGATCTGGTCTGCGATCTTATCGGGATGCCCTTCACTGACGGATTCCGATGTAAATAAATAAGACATTTGTTCTTTTCCTTTGGGGATAGCTGACTTCGGGAGAAAAGAATGCGGGACAGTGTCGGCAGCTATCGCCCTGGGGCGAAGCATACTGCTTTAGCATTTTTTTCGATCCGGACATCCGGAGCCCGAGGTTGCAATCAGTCAAATCTATCCTCGTTGCTGAAGGCCAAAAATAGGACATAGGTTCGTTACGGCAAAATATTCCTGCGAAATCCTGGAGGGAAGAATCGTGTCAGCCCTTTTTTTACTTGCGATTTTTGGTGGTCCTTCTTTTCTGAAAGGACGAATACTTTCGTATATTGTCCCACTCCCTTTGGGCGAATAGAAACTGCAAAAACAACAGAAGCATGCACATCGCGGTGGCCGGGAACATCGGCGCAGGAAAAACCACTCTTACCGAATTGCTGGCCAAGCACTATAAATGGGAAGCCCATTTCGAGGATGTGGTAGACAATCCCTACCTGGATGACTTTTACACCCAAATGGCGCGCTGGAGTTTTAACCTGCAAATCTATTTCCTCAACACCCGGTACCGGCAGATCCTGAAAATCCGGGAAAGCGGCAAAAACGTCATTCAGGACCGTACCATTTATGAAGACGCCTTTATTTTTGCCCCCAACCTCCACGCCATGGGGCTCATGACCAACCGGGATTTCCAGAACTACATCAGTCTGTTCGAACTTATGGAAAGCCTGGTACAACCTCCGGACCTGATGATCTATCTCCGCAGCTCCATTCCCAACCTGGTCAACCAGATCCACAAGCGGGGACGGGAATACGAAAGCTCCATTTCCATCGATTACCTCAGCCGCCTGAACGAGCGGTATGAAGCCTGGGTAGAGGGATACGAGGGCGGCAATTTGCTGATCGTAAATGTGGACGAGCTGGATTTTGTGGACAATCCGGAACATTTGGGAGAGGTCATCAACCGTATTGATGCCGAAATTCACGGGTTGTTCTGAACCTCCCCTCCCATCAGGATACTAAACCCATCCCACGGGCGTGCGCCAGCACCTCTTCACTGTGGTCTACCAGGACTACGGGAACCGACAATTCCTCCCCGACCAGCTTCCGAACCCGCTGCATCCTTTTCCGGTGCCGGACCGAACGAAGGTAAATGGCCAGGATCCGGCCCGGGTGCCTTCTGGCAACCTGTAAATAAATATCCGCATCCCGCTCCCCGCTGTCCCCTATCAGGATAAAGGGTTTATCCGGATACGTCCTGAGGATGTTAAGGATCTCGTGCTCCTTGTGCGGGATGTGCCCCTCCACTTTCCTTCCCAGAACAGTAGCCATGCTCCTGAGCAGGATAGGCCCTTTGGGAAAGCCATGGTTGTGCAGGAAAAATTCAAGATAACGGTACAGGTTCCACGGACTGTGGCTTACATAGAATACCGGATTGGCTTCCCTTCGACTCCTACCCCGGTGCAGCAGGTGGTAAAGACGGGCTGATCCCTGAAGGGGGGTACGCCGCTCCGCCCTCTTGAACAGGGTATTGGTGATGACCTGCCACTTCAGGTAGGAAGTCACCCCCGTATGCAGGATCGTATCATCGATATCGGTAATCACTCCGAAGGAAGTCTGCCCGTCAGGGATCAACAGGGACCCCGGAAACCTGTTGTTGCCGAGAATGGTGTGTCGGGTCTGCCGTTTGAAGTCAAAGGAAATTTCATAGGGCAGCCATCCTTCCTCATTCACCAGCGGGGCCAGGTTTCCCACGGTTTCATCCAGGAGAAAATACCCGTGTGAGTCAGTCTGCATCTCAAAACTCCTGCCATCGGACAGGTGAAGTCTGAGAGGGGCCTCACGGATCTCATCCGTTTCGAAGCGCCTCCAGCTGTTGACAAACAACTGCAGCATACCCTTCTGCCCCAGGTCTATGGTCTCATCTTCAAGGGCACGGCCCCTGACATAGAGATGGTCCCGGGTCCCATAAGTCTGGAACCCGATGATCTGTAAGGGGTCTTTCCTGCCAAACCATGCCATGGTGCTAAATTACAAATAACCTCCTTCCCTGGCTTCAATAAAAAAACCCCGGACCAAATGGCCCGGGGTTTTGCTCATTTCAGGGGAAGGATCACTGTTTGGTCTCCTCTACTTCAATCTCCTGGATTATCTTTCCGGAAGCGTCTACTTCCTTCATGGCTTCCAGTTGGGCCTTTACTTCGGCCTCGGTGCCGCGAATTGTTTTTTCATCCACCATTTCCTCACCGTTCTCAGATGTTGTGGTGGTCACATAGGCGGTGACCATTCCATCCTCAGCGGCTTCCATTTTCACTTCCACCTTCCGGGTCATTTCGGTTTTGGTACTGGTTTCTGCATAGGCAGTGACTGCATCGGCAGAAAGTGCGATACTCGGAGCGATCACCAGGGCGACCACGGAGATCAGCTTCAGCAGGATGTTCAGGGAAGGTCCGGAAGTATCCTTGAAGGGATCCCCCACAGTATCACCAACTACAGCTGCCTTGTGGTTATCTGAACCTTTACCGCCCACAAATCCGATCGCAACCGGTACGGCAATCGCCAGTAATCCAGGCAGTACCATCTCACGGATGGAGGCCTTCGTGGAAATCTCGACGCATTTGTCATATTCCGCCTTGCCGTCTGCGGCATCGAAAATTTTCCGGTCTTCTTCAGAGGCCTTGCTCATATCCGAATCGTACTTACGCATTACATTCAGCGCAGCTTCGAGTTCCGGGATGCTGTGGAACTGGCGGCGAACCTCTTCGATCATCGCCATGGCCGCACGGCCAACGGCATTCATAGAAAGGGCCGAGAATACAAAAGGCAACATGGCACCAATCAACAGCCCCGCCATAATATCGGGACGTGAAACATCGATGGAGGTTACCCTGGCCGTCTGCATAAAGGCGGCAAAAAGCGCCAGTGCCGTAAGGGCAGCAGAAGCAATCGCAAATCCTTTTCCGATGGCGGCCGTGGTATTCCCCACAGCGTCCAGTTTATCTGTACGCTCGCGAACTTCTTTGGGGAGTTCGGCCATTTCAGCTATCCCCCCTGCATTATCTGAAATCGGGCCATAGGCATCTACTGCCAGCTGTATCCCGGTGTTTGCCAGCATCCCAACAGCGGCAATCGCAATACCGTAAAGTCCGGCAAAATGATGTGAAACAAGGATGGCAGCAGCGATCAGCAGAATTGGGATGGCTGTTGACATCATCCCCACTCCAAGGCCTGCAATGATATTGGTGGCCGATCCTGTTTCGGACTGTCGGACGATGGACTTGACCGGTTTGGTACCGGTACCGGTATAATATTCGGTTACTTTCCCGACAAGCAGGCCGGCGATCAATCCTGCGATGGTCGCCCAAAATACCCCTAGGGAGGTATAAACGGTCCCACCCATGGTCCAGGATTCAGGCAGCATCGCCCTGATAAGGAAAAAGGAAACAATAAGGGTCAGGATCGCAGATCCAAACTCCCCTATATTAAGGGCCCTGTGGGGAGAACCTCCATCCTTCACTTTTACGAAGAAGGTCCCGATAATCGACATCACGATCCCCGCACCCGCCAGGGCCAGGGGCAGGTATACAGCACCCAAACCGTTAAAGGCCTCCTGGAATTCGGGCATACCCACAAATGCAGCGCCCAGTACCATGGTTCCGATGATGGAGCCCACATAAGATTCGAAAAGGTCAGCGCCCATCCCGGCAACATCACCTACGTTGTCCCCGACATTATCCGCAATGGTAGCAGGGTTCAGAGGATGGTCTTCAGGGATTCCGGCTTCTACTTTACCTACCAGGTCAGCCCCTACATCTGCCGCCTTTGTATAAATACCTCCACCCACACGGGCAAAGAGGGCAATCGAAGAAGCGCCTAGCGAAAATCCGGAAAGCACATTCAGTACCATGGCGATACCATCTACAGTGCCGGTGCCACCTTCCCAGTTAAGGCTGCTATAAAACATGAACAAACCACTGAGGCCCAATACCCCGAGGCCCAC
>CBDUBB010000167.1:0-5765 GCA_965365265.1 uncultured Flavobacteriaceae bacterium | reverse complement strand
ACATAGAGAGCAAAGGAGAAGCGGCTATCATCGACCCCCTGAGGGAAGTAGGGCCTTACATCAAGCGCGCCCGCCAGGACGACGCGGAGATCAAGTATATTTTCGAAACCCATTTCCACGCTGATTTTGTCAGCGGGCACGTCACCCTTTCCAGAAAAACAGGGGCCCCTATCGTTTATGGCCCCCTGGCCAACCCCAGCTATGATGCGATCATCGCCGAGGACGGGCAGGAATTTAAAGTAGGTGACCTAACCATCGTTGTCCTGCAGACGCCCGGGCATACCATGGAAAGCACTACGTATTTGCTTCGGGATGCCGAAGGCAAAGACCACGCGATTTTCAGTGGGGATACCCTCTTCCTTGGAGATGTGGGGCGACCCGACCTCGCTCAGAAAGCAGCAGACATGACACAGGAGCAACTTGCCTCCACCCTCTACGACAGCCTGAGGAAGAAGATCATGCCCCTTTCTGACGATATAATCGTTTACCCGGCTCACGGAGCTGGTTCGGCCTGCGGCAAGAATATGTCCAAGGAAACCGTGGATACGCTCGGGAATCAGAAAGAGACCAATTACGCCCTCAGGAAGGATATGACTCGCGAAGAATTCGTCCGCGAAGTAACGGATGGCCTGTTGCCGCCTCCTCAGTATTTCCCGCTCAATGTGAAGATGAACAAAGAAGGGTATGAGGATATTGACCTCGTCCTGGAGCGCGGAACGCGGGCACTGAGCCCCGACGCTTTTGAAGTGGCCGCCAACGAAACCGGCGCCATCGTCCTGGACGTAAGGAGCAAGGAGGATTTTGCCAAAGGACACATCCCGCGGTCTATCTTCATAGGCCTGGATGGCAGTTTTGCCCCCTGGGTGGGAGCCCTGGTGGCCGACGTGGCCCAACCCATTCTGCTGGTAGCCGATAAGGACCGGGTAGAAGAGGCGGTGACCCGTTTGTCCCGGGTAGGCTTTGACAATACCCTTGGCTACCTGGAAGGTGGTTTTGAAGCCTGGAAAAAGGCTTCCAAGGAATACGACACCGTAAGCCCGATAAGCGCGAATGAACTGCAAACCCTGATCGGATCTGAAGACGGAGTGCAGGTCTTTGACGTCCGGAAGGAAAGCGAATACCTGTCCGAGCACCTGGTGGATGCGGAAAACACACCCCTGGACTACTTAAACACCTACCTGAGTACCTTCCCAAGGGAAACCGTTTTCTACCTGCATTGTGCCAGCGGGTATCGCAGCATGGTGGCAGCGTCTATCCTGAAAAGCCGTGGGATCCACAATTTCGTGGATATTACCGGAGGTTTTGATGCCATCAAGGAAGCCGGGCTGCCCGTTACAGATTACGTCTGCCCGAGCACATTGTAATGCGAATCAGCAGCCGGATCAAAAATTTTCAGGATGTGTAACCAAAGTTACTGTAGTGCCCGATAGAATGGCCTACTTTAGTCCTGAGGTTGTAAAAGACCCGGTTGAGATTTAAATACAACGCGCCTTCAGAAGGCAGTTGGAACATATTAAATGGTTGAGTTGATTGTTTTTAGTGAGGAAAGCGGCCTTATTTAACGGGCCGCTTTCTTTTTTGTACCTTTTTCTGAACAAACACAATCTGGAATATCGTGAAAAAACAACTGGTACTTTGGGTACTGCCTTTTGCGCTCTTTGCCTGCAGGGGGGAAGGTGACCGAAAAGGGCAGGAGGCCACTGTCCCGGAGAAGGAGGCAGTAATCCGGATTGGTCAGACCGCCACCTCGGATGAATACCGGGAGACCGGCCTGGAATATGCCCTGGCGGTACAGGCTACCCTGGGGAAAACCCTGCAGCAAAAAATTGCACAGGAAGGTGCCCCGGCGGCTATTGAATTCTGCAACCTGAACGCCCTTGCCATAACAGACAGCCTTTCGCGCGAACTTGGCGCCACCATCAGCAGGATAACGGACCGGCCCAGAAACCCTAAGAACAGGGCGTCTGACTGGGAAATAAAGTATATCTCAGCTTACGCGGATGATCTGGCCAAAGGCCACACGGCAAAAGGGCTGGTGGCCCTCCAGGACGACCAGATACACGTGTATTACCCCATCGTAACGAATACTCTCTGCCTGCAATGCCATGGCAGTCCGGAAACCGATATAACCCCTGAAGTGTATTCCAGAATACGGGAACGCTACCCGGCGGACCGGGCAATGGGGTATTCTGCCGGGGAGCTCCGGGGACTGTGGAAGGTTTCCTTTCCTGAGAACTAACCCAAAAATCTGAAATTATGAGAACTCTGGGATTGATAGGCGGGACTTCCTGGCATTCCACCGTGGCCTATTACAAGCTCATCAATGAAGGGGTCGGGGAACATATCGGCACCCGGGGGAACCCCGAGCTGATCCTCTACAGCATCAACATTGAAATTATGCGGGAGCAGGACCGGGATAAGATTAACGCGAAGTACCTGGAGGTTTCCAGGAGGCTTACAGGAGCAGGAGCATCTGCGATCCTGATCTGCGCCAATACGCCCCATATGGTCTACGATTACGTACAGCCGAAGATAGAAGTCCCCATCCTTCACATAGCGGATGCCACAGGAATGGAAGCAACCCGCCTGGGCCTGAAGAAACTGGGCCTTTTGGGCAACCGCCCCACCATGACGGGTGACTTTATCCCGGGCGTTTTGAAAAAGAAATACGGGATTGAGACCATCATCCCACAGGATCACGCCCTCTCCCAGTCACACCGGTATGTCTCTATAGAACTGACCCGCGGGAAATTCACGGATGCGGCCCGCAGCTTTTATATGGAACAGATCGAGGAGCTCAGGGAGCGGGGTGCCGAAGGGATTATCCTTGGGTGTACCGAACTACCTTTGCTGATCAGGGCAGCGGACGTTACGGTTCCCACCCTGGCCACTACGGACCTCCACGCCCGCATGGCCGTGGATTTTATAATGGGAACTGATTCCTGAAACGACCCTACGACTCCTCGCTGGTTTTCCCGAATCCGTAGATGTTCTGGTGGACAAAGTCCTTGGGGAAATTCTCATCCCCGGGGAATCCGAGCTCAATAGTGCCACTGTCTTCCGGGACATAATCCGTTTTGAAAATATAGTCCCAAAGGCTCAGGCTGATCCCGAAATTCACGCCGTACGAACCTTCTGGCAACGTGTATGCGTGGTGATACAGGTGCATGACCGGGTTGTTGAAGATGTACTTCAGTGGCCCCCATGTAAGCTTGATATTAGCGTGGTTCAGGTGTCCGATGGCAATCGCTACAAAGTGCACGATATAGGCCTGATCCGGCTCAAACCCGCCTAAAATCATCACTCCGAAAACCTTCAGGGGTTTGTAGAGGACATTTTCCATCCAGTGGTACCTGAGGTGGGCCGCAAACCCCATCTCCTTCACGCTGTGGTGAACTTTGTGGAAATTCCACAGGACCGGGTATTTATGGAGCAGGACATGCGTGAACCACTGCACGAAATCCAGCACGATAAAAAAGACCAGTAACTGAAGCCACATAGGCCATCCGCTCCAGTCGATGATGGCCACGCTTTGGGCGGTGATCCCTATGTCTGCAAAGAAGACCTCCAAAAGTTTGTACACCCCGCTGATGACGATGGCAAAAATGAAAAAGTTGAAAAACATGTAGAAGGCATCCAGCCAGAAGTCCTGACGGAAGATGGACTGGTTCTTCCTCCAGGGGAAAACGATTTCAAGCATCCATACGACCAGGGAAATTGCGATCAATCCCCAGAAGTAGTTCGTGTACCAGGGGACTTCAAAAAGGATTGACTTCCAGGTCCAATCCAACGTCCCCATAAAGGCATTTCCAAAAGCATCAAAGTATTTTTCCATAGCTATTTTAAAATTGATGTAACACTATCTTTCTCGATCGGAGCGCCTGCAAAGGTACTCCATTCCAGCCAGGATCCATCGTAGTTATGGACCTGGTTGTAACCCAGCAGCTGGGTCAAAACAAAACTCGTATGGGCCGACCGAACCCCGGAATGACAATAGGCAATAACCGGTTGGTCGGGATCATCCGGAAGCTGGCGGTATTTTTTTCTGAGCTCTTCAACAGGCCTGAAGGTCATATCCCCGCTGTAGTGAACAGCCTCAGCCCAGTCTATGTTGATGCTCCCGGGAATCCTTCCGGCAGCCTGGGCCCCTTCTTTTTGCCTTTTCCCGCTGTATTCATCGGTGGTACGGGTATCGATCAGGGTCCATTCAGGGTTGCTCAGGAGGGCGAGGACACTGTCCCGGCCTATTTTCATGGAGGGCCTTCCCGGGCCTTCAAACCTGAAGACCTGCGGAGGCAGGCCAGTATACTCGGGATCCAATGGCCCATTTTGGCGTTCCCAGGCTTGCAGCCCACCATTGAGCAAACGTGTTTTGTCAAAGCCATAGACCTGCAACACCCACCATAGTCTGGCGGCATCGACACAACCCCGGTCGTCGTAGACAATAAGGGTGTCTTCGCTGGAGATGCCCAGTTCTGAAAGAAGGCTTTCCATGGCTGCCCTGGAGGCGATCAGGCCACTTACCGGAGCTTCCCGGTCTTCGATGTCTGGGCGCCACATGGGGAGGGCCCCTGGAATATGTCCTTTGTCAAAATCCTCACGCTTCCTGAAGTCAATGACCTTTATATGTTCCTTTCCCGATAGCTGCATGAGGTCGATTGCCTCTACCAGGGCCATCGGGTTAAAATATCCTTCTGCCCGGGGGGCTGTGGCATCCTCCACTACCGGAGCTGCTTCTTTTTCCCTGCAGGACCCCAGCAGCAATAACAAGACCAGAATACTACTCTTCCAGTGCATACCAATCGATATTAGTCAAATTCTGGCGCCGGCCTTTTTTCTCAGGGGCGTAATAGGTGGCCAGGTATTTTACAATGATGTCCTCGTTCTTGCCGAGGTCCCAAAGGTTTTGTGTTTCCTGCATCCATTTTATGGTAGCCCTCCAGCTATCCTCGCTCATCCGGTTCTGAGTGACCAGCTTGGCCGAGTGGCAATTGGTACAGTTGTTCACCACGGTCATCAGCCCTTCCCCTTCAACAAACCCCGTCCGGACGTGTATGCCGTTTTCAATCTTGTCAAAATCATCCTCCGCGGGGGCGGTCACCACGGCAGCTATCTCAGGGGCAGGACGGAACGCCGAAAAAGTCGGGTCAATCATCATGTACACCAAAAAGCCCCCTACCACCAGAAACATTGCAAAGATAATCCCCATCATCCTGGAAATCGCCTTTGCGCTCTGTTCAAATTTTTCCGTCGGATCCATCAGACAACCTTTACTGCAATTCGGTGGCAGGCATTGTTGAGGTACCCCTTTGGGTTCCAGCCCGGAAGTACCATGGGTTGCGCATTTCCACGGCTGTCAATGGCCCGGGCCCAGAGCTCGTAATACCCTTTCCTGGGGAAGGTCGCTTCCCCGGAAAAATGCTGCCAGGCCAGCCGGTTGGCAGGTGCTTCCAGGCTACATTCTATCCAGGTGCTTCCAAAATCAATGGAATATTGCATTGTGCTAACTTCCAGTTCTCCGGCCCAGGCATGGCCACGGAAGGAGATGCTTTTTCCAAGGGAAATCGTCGCTCCGGTTTTTGGATAGGTAATCAGGGATTTGACCGGCATGGATTCAATAATGCACATGTCCTCATCTGCTACTTTCTCGCCGGGGGCCACAGGATTGCAGGGTACCCGGTAGGAAGTGCCGACCATTTTGGGGCCGTCGTGTACCTTATCCCTTACGCTGATCCCGGTCAGCCATTTGCCCGAGGTGGAGGCGG
>CBDUBB010000166.1:0-5789 GCA_965365265.1 uncultured Flavobacteriaceae bacterium | reverse complement strand
GGTGCTCAATGGGCAGGGGAACACCCCTGAAATCACTGTGGATACCATCCCAGGCAGTATCTGGAGGTATTCCGGAGGTGGATATACCGTGATGCAGAAGGTAGTGGAGGATGTCAGCGGGCAGGCTCTGGAAGGCTATATGCGGGATCATATCCTCAGGCCCATGGGACTCGATGCAAGCACCTACCAGCAACCCCTTGGATCCAAATACGCCCTGAATGCAAGCGCAGCCTTTAACGGCATGGGGGAAATGGTGGAAGGGCTCTGGCACAACTATCCCGAGCAGGCCGCTGCCGGGTTGTGGACGACTCCTTCAGACCTCGCACGGTATTGCATGGAAATCCAGGAAATCCATGCCGGGAAGGAAGATGGAATCCTGAAGCCCGCCACGATCCGGGCCATGCTCACCAAACACAAAGGCGACTGGGGCCTGGGCCCGGCCCTTCAGAAAGAAGGGGATTCCCTGCTTTTCGGGCATGGAGGAAAGAATGAAGGGTTTTCCAATAACATGCTCGCGTTTGCCTACAAGGGAGACGCCATGATCGTCATGACCAACGCAGACAGGGGGGTTGACCTGATGAATGAAATCATGCGTGCCATTTCAGAGGTCTATGGTTGGGGGGTAAGTAAACCCAGAAAGGTAACCCTGCAGCCCCAACCAATGGATTCCCTGAAGCGATTTACAGGGAAATACCAGTTGGACTTCCAGGTCCCGGATATCGGAGACTACCAAATAGAGGTTTCCCTTGGAGACGGAACCCTGGAGGTATTCGACCCCAATAACGGAGAACGCAATACCCTGAATCCGTTGGGGTCAACTCAATTTATCGATCTGGAAAGCGGAGATGAGGTGGAAATAAGTCTGGAAGGGGAAGAGCCTGAGATCCTGTTCAACGGGCGCTTCAGGTTCGTGAAACTAAAGGAATGAGAAATAGGGGGGCTCCCCCCATCCACTAATTTAATGAACTCCCCTGCACTTTCATAGCATATAACTTTCCCCAACAAGAAAACACAGGTTCAAAGAAAAAGCCCTGTAAACCAAAATTTACAGGGCTGATTCCTATGTTCTAAATAGAAGTAGGGTGTCAGAAATGGAAGCCGACTCCAATACCTCCTGAGGAAGTGGTACCCCCTCCGAATTCAGCTATGATCCCGATAAAGTCGGTAATTTTGTATTCAATCCCTACGTGGGCATTCAGGCTGAAGTCATCATCTCCGTCTCCGGTGATAAATCCTGCATCCGCTCCTACCCAGATATCCCAGGGCTCTACCAGGCCGAAGAGGCTGTCCAAATAGTAATCTGCCCGTCCACCGAGTGCCAAATTGTTATCTCCACTGAACCAGATCCGAGCCTCGGGCGAGAGCGTTAGACTGGGCGCCACCTGGAATTCGAAATTTCCACCGATACTGGAATTATCTCCAAATTTCACAAAGGTGTTTAAGGCACCACCATAGCTTTCCTGGGCATAGGACTGACCAGAAAGTGCAAGGAAAAGACCTACAGCCATTAATAATCTAAACAAATTTTTCATAAGTGTAATGTTTGATTGGTTTCACTGATTTAAGTGATGAAGATACAAAAATATCGAAATAGTTCACTTTTTTTTGATCCTTTTCATCACCCGCCCTTCGGAAGTTATTCGTTAAAATATGGGCCAGATTCGGGTGCGATGCTATGATAAAATTTTGGGCAACAATCCGTATCTTCCCCCATCCAAGGACTCAAATAGGCTTATAATGCAACGACTCTCATTTACCATTAGCTGTATTTTATTTGCACTAACCTCCCTGATGGCCCAGGATTTTTCGGCTTTCCAATACCGGAATGTGGGCCCGTACCGCGGGGGACGTGTAACGACCGTGGCGGGGATTGCCTCCCAACCCGGTACCTTTTACTTCGGGGCTACCGGTGGTGGTGTCTGGAAGACGGAGGATTTCGGGACCAGCTGGGAAAACATCTCCGACGGATTCTTCAAAACCCCTTCTATCGGGGCCATATCCGTAGCACAGAACGACCCGAATATCATTTACGTGGGTACCGGCTCTGACGGCCTGAGAAGTAATGTGATTGAAGGGCGTGGTATGTATAAATCGATTGATGCCGGGGCCCACTGGGAGGAAATCGGCCTTTCGAATACCGGGCAGATTGGGGGGGTGCGGATCCACCCCGGGGATTATAATACGGTCTATGTGGCAGCCATTGGCAAGGCGTTTCAGCCGAACCCTGAGCGGGGGCTCTATAAAACCACCGATGGGGGTAAATCCTGGAAGAAGGTCCTGTTTGTTTCAGATAAGACAGGGGTTTCCGATGTGGAACTGCTGCCGACCAACCCAAACGTGGTTTTTGCAGCAGCCTGGAAGGCAGAACGGAAGCCCTGGACCATTATCAGCGGGGGAACTCCAGAGGAAGGGGGCATCTACAAAAGCCTGGATGGGGGCTCGACCTGGACCAAAATAGAAAAGGGGCTTCCTGGGGAACTCATCGGGAAAATTGATATTGAAGTATGCCCTTCGGACTCCCGTATTGTCTATGCCCTGGTGGAAGCACCCGGAAAGGAGGGGGGCTTGTACAAATCCACGGACCAGGGAGAATCCTTTGAGCA
This sequence comes from uncultured Flavobacteriaceae bacterium, assembly GCA_965365265.1. Lineage (GTDB taxonomy): Bacteria > Bacteroidota > Bacteroidia > Flavobacteriales > Flavobacteriaceae > Robiginitalea. The sequence continues at coordinate 3,186 of CBDUBB010000166.1, read as the reverse complement.
GGTGTCGTCCCACGATGGGATCCGTACCCGGCCCTTTTACTACACCAACATCAAAGTGGATCCAAAAAATCCGGAGGTCCTCTATGCCATGGCAACGGGCTATTTTAAATCTGAGGATGGTGGAAAAACCTGGAAGCGGATGCGGCCGCCCCACGGGGATAACCACGACATGTGGATCAACCCGGAAAACACCTCACTTTTCATTCAGAGCAATGATGGAGGGGCCAACGTTACTCACAATGGGGGCGAGACCTGGTCCACACAGTTCAACCAACCCACTGCCGAGATCTACCAGGTTGAAGTAGATAACCAGTATCCCTATTGGCTCTACGGGGGGCAACAGGACAACTATTCAACCGTATCCGTGCCCAGCATGCCGCCCTACGGGGTCCAGGCATCGGGCATCGGGTACATACAGAATACAGGTGGGTGCGAAACCGGTCCGGCAGTCCCGCATCCTACAAATCCGGATATTGTGTATTCAAACTGCAAGGGTCGCTTTACCGTCTATAACAAGCGGACCGGAACGGAACAATCCTATTATGTGGGGGCCGGAAATATGTACGGCCATAATCCGAAAGACCTGAAGTTCCGATTCCAGCGGGTCTCCCCCATACATGTGTCCCCCCACAACCCAAGTGTGATCTATCACACTTCCCAATACGTGCACAAAACCACAGATGAAGGCAAAACCTGGGAAATCATCTCCCCGGACCTGACCGCGTTTGAGGAGGACAAACAGGTCATTTCGGGATCCCCTATTACCCGGGATGTCACCGGAGAAGAATTCTACAGTACGATTTACGCAATCCGGGAATCCCCTGTTCAGGAAGGGGTTATTTGGGTCGGATCCAACGACGGACCAGTTCATGTGACCCGGGACGGCGGACAAAACTGGTCAGAAGTCACCCCTAAGAACCTGCCACCGGGCGGCAGGGTGGATGCAGTGGAGCCTTCCCCCCACGACCCGGCCAAGGCCTATGTGGCCGTCCTGAGATACCAGCTGGGGGATCCGAAGCCCTATATCTATAAAACCGAGAATTACGGCCGCAGCTGGACGCTGCTGACCGACGGTAAAAATGGGATTCCGTCGGACTACCCGACCCGGGTGGTTCGGGAAGATCCCGTCCGGGAGGGATTGCTATTTGCCGGTACCGAATACGGGGTTTATATTTCCATGGATGACGGGGCCACCTGGAGTTCCTTCCAGCAAAATCTTCCGCTCACACCCATTACCGACATGAAGATCCATCGGGGCGATCTCGTTCTTTCCACCATGGGCAGGGCCTTTTGGATCCTCGACAATATAGGTACCCTCCGACAATCAGACCTAAAAGGCCTGGAGGCCCCCACCCTGTTCAAACCGGAGACTACCATACGCTACCGGACCCCGTCCGGAGCCTGGGGGAGTGACAGGCCGGACTACCCCAGACCTGCAGTGATCCTGGACTATTTCCTTCCTGAGAAATCCAAAAGCCCCATTACCCTGGAGATCAGGGATGGCAGCGGCACTGTTCTTACGGCCTTTTCAAGTGATTCGATCCCACAAGCCCAGGAAGGTGCAAAACGGGATATGGGCACGAATTTTACAGAGTTTCTGGTGACGGAATCCCTGAAGAATAAGGTGGGGATGAACCGCTTTCGCTGGGACATGACCCAGGCGGGCCCCTGGTATTCCTCTGCGCGCAGGCGATACACAAATGGCCCGATGGTCAAACCGGGCACCTATACCGCTGTCCTTACCGTGGGGAACGCCCGGAGCAGTCAGTCCTTTGACCTCGCCATGGATCCACGGGTCCTCGAGACCGGGGTTACCGAAGCAGATGTGGCGGCACAGGTAGATTTCCAGCTGAAAATCCGTGATAAAATCACTGAGACAAACAAGCTACAGGAAGAAATTGAGAAATCGATAGCGGATTTAAAAGGGAAAAAGGACCCGTCTCAGCAGGAGCAAACCCGCCTTGGAATTTTGGAGGAGGCTTTGTCACAAATTGAGACTGAGGAGGGGATTTACATGCAACCCATGCTGGCCGACCAGTGGCGGTACCTCTACTCCATGATGAATCAGGCGGACCAGGCGCCTGGAAAGGATGCCCTGGAGCGCTATCAGGCTCTGAATGCTTCCCTGGAGTCGTTAAAATCCGGATTAAGTCCGGGAAGGTAAACAGGGATTTCAGCTATGAACCTTAATCAGGTAACCGTTCCCGTTCTGGACGTTCCCCGCGCTATTCGGTTTTACAGCAAACTGGGGATGAAACTCATTGTGGAGGCCCTTCCGGACTATGCCCGTTTTGAACTGCCCGAAGGGGACACCACTTTTTCCCTGCATCGGGTGGATTCCATGCCCACTGGACCTGGTATTTGGGTGTATTTTGAGATAGAGCGTCTGGATGCCAGGGTTGCTGAATTGCAAAAGGAAGGCATTCAGTTTGAGGAGCTTCCCGAAGATAAACGTTGGCTCTGGCGGGAAGCCAGACTTCGCGATCCGGATGGGAACCAATTGATCTTCTACCACGCCGGCAGGAACAGGAAGGAACCGCCCTGGAGGCTTGAATGAGGGTTTTTACACATCCTTTTTGAAAGAGCCTGTGACAGTTCGTCTAAAAGGCCGTTTCCCCGATACTTTGGGTATTTTTGGAGCGTTATGGGTACTCATGTTGCCCGAATCCGGGAGTTAAAAAGAAGATGATGAAAAAATACCTGTTATTGATCTGCGCCCTGTTGATTGCGTTTAGTTCATGTGCCACCATTCATACGTCCCGACATGATCCGCTGCCCCCGGGACAGGCCAAGAAGGTCCACGGAGACCAATCAGCCAGGGAGTATGCCCCCGGACAGCAGAACAAGAATAAGAACAAGAACAAATCCAACGGGGATTCGACCCTAATTGGAATCGATTAGAACTGCATGCTTGCAGAACCCTGTCGGAATAGTTTGGATTGGTACCTGGGCATGAAACCGAATTGCCTTCCCCGGGGAATTAGCTCAGGATTATAGGTCGTGATGGGTTGTTGCAGGGAGGTTGTTTACCTTTTCTTAGGGGCGGGGGAGGTATTTCCCCCATTGATGAACCACCTCCAAAAAACTAAAGAATTCCCAGGCCATTTCTAGAGGTCATTGCGGACCACTTTACCATCGAGCATTACAAAGGAAACCTCTCTGAGTGCTTTTATATTTCTGCTCGGA
>CBDUBB010000165.1:0-5814 GCA_965365265.1 uncultured Flavobacteriaceae bacterium | reverse complement strand
CCGCCATATTGCAGTTTTTCTATCAGTTTATGGGGTTAAAAAATCATGCCAATATACGGAAAAACGCAGGTTTTAGGAGAAATATGAAGTCATTTATTAAAGAATTTATCAACAGAAACCGCCCCCTGGAAGGTTGATAAAATAGACGTTAATTTTTTTGTAATTCATCTTAATTTTGGTCATTTAGTTTAGCTTTATCGAATATGGGTACGGTATTTGACGTTCCTAAGAATAGATTTCGTAATTTTAGATTTGATTTAAGGAGGATTTATGGATGATAATTTTTCACCAAGGGTTAAGGACGTAATTGCCTACAGCAAGGAGGAAGCACTGCGTCTCGGTCACGATTTCATCGGTACCGAGCACCTGATGCTGGGACTGCTTCGCGATGGGAACGGGAAGGCTATCAGCATTCTCGATGCCATGGATGTGGACCTGGACCACCTTCGCAGAAAGGTCGAAATCCTCAGCCCGCCCAACCCGAATGCCACCACCCAACCCAAGGATAAAAAGAACCTGCACCTGACCCGACAGGCAGAGCGCGCCCTGAAGACGACCTTTCTGGAGGCGAAACTTTTCCAGAGCTCTTCGATCAATACGGCCCATTTGTTGCTTTGTATCCTGCGGAACGAAAATGACCCCACCACGAAACTGCTCCATAAGATGAAGGTAGACTACGACGGTGTAAAAGAACAATTCAAAAGCATGATCACAAGTGAGAACGAGGAGGATTACGGGGACACGCCGTCCGCCGAATCCTTCCCCAGCGATTCCGATGACGTGGGGGACAGCAAGGAAGGAACCTATTCCGGCAGCTCCACACAGAAGGGCAGCAAGAAATCCAAGACCCCGGTCCTGGACAATTTTGGGAGGGACCTTACCCGTCTTGCAGAAGAGAACAAGCTGGACCCGGTTGTGGGAAGGGAAAAGGAAATCGAACGGGTTTCCCAGATCCTGAGCCGGCGGAAAAAGAACAACCCCCTTTTGATCGGGGAGCCCGGCGTGGGTAAAAGCGCCATCGCCGAAGGGCTGGCCCTTCGCATCATCAATAAGAAGGTATCCCGCATCCTCTACAACAAAAGAGTGGTAACCCTGGACCTCGCCTCCCTTGTGGCCGGAACTAAGTACCGGGGTCAGTTTGAGGAACGGATGAAGGCGGTGATGAATGAGCTTGAGAAAAATGACGAGGTCATCCTGTTTATTGATGAAATCCACACCATTGTAGGGGCCGGGGGTGCCACGGGCAGCCTGGATGCCTCCAACATGTTCAAACCGGCTCTTGCCCGGGGGGAAATCCAGTGCATCGGAGCCACGACCCTGGACGAATACCGTCAGTATATCGAAAAGGACGGTGCCCTGGAGCGTAGGTTCCAGAAGGTGATGGTGGAACCCACTACCGTGGAGGAGACCATTGAGATTCTGAAGAACATAAAAGGCAAATACGAAGAGCACCACAACGTGAATTACACGGATGAAGCAATCAATGCCTGTGTAAAGCTCACCAACCGCTATATCACCGACCGCTTTTTGCCGGACAAGGCCATTGATGCGCTTGACGAGGCAGGATCCCGGGTGCACATCATAAATATGGACGTGCCCAAACAAATCCTGGAACTGGAAAAGCAGCTGGAGGAAGTCAGGGAACTCAAAAACAGCGTTGTGAAAAAGCAGCGGTACGAGGAAGCTGCCAAACTCCGGGACGACGAAAAGCGCCTGGAAAAGGAGCTGGCAGTCGCCCAGGAAAAATGGGAGGAAGACAGCAAGCTTCACCGGGAGACCGTTTCCGAGGACAATGTGGCGGATGTGGTTTCCATGATGAGCGGTATTCCGGTTAACAAGATCGCACAGACCGAGAGCAACAAACTGGCCGAACTGCCGGAGCTGATCAAAAACAGCGTAATTGGGCAGGACGAGGCCGTGGCCAAGGTGGCCAAGGCCATTCAGCGGAACCGCGCCGGTCTGAAGGACCCCAACAAACCCATCGGGAGCTTTATTTTCCTGGGTCAGACAGGGGTAGGAAAAACACAGCTCGCAAAGGTACTGGCCAAGGAACTCTTCGACTCCGAGGATGCCCTGGTGCGTATCGACATGAGCGAATACATGGAGAAGTTCGCCATCTCCCGCCTGGTAGGAGCCCCTCCCGGGTATGTAGGGTATGAAGAAGGTGGTCAGCTAACGGAAAAAGTACGGCGCAAGCCTTATTCCGTCATCCTGCTGGATGAGGTGGAAAAGGCCCATCCGGACGTGTTCAACATGTTGCTTCAGGTACTTGACGACGGGTTCCTGACGGATAGCCTGGGTCGGAGAATCGACTTCCGGAACACCATTATCATCATGACCTCGAACATCGGGGCACGGCAACTGAAGGATTTCGGACAGGGAGTCGGGTTTGGCACGGCAGCTAAAAAATCCCAGGCCGATTCGCATCAGAAAAGTGTGATTGAAAATGCCCTGAAAAAGGCATTTGCCCCGGAATTCCTCAACCGGATCGACGACGTGATTGTCTTCAACCCGCTTGAACGCGAGCATATCCACCAGATCATCGATATCGAGCTCAGGAAGCTTTACGACCGGATCAGGGATATCGGCTATAACCTCAAGCTTTCCGACAAGGCCAAGGATTACATCGCAGAGAAAGGTTTTGACAAGGAATACGGGGCACGACCCTTAAAGCGGGCTATTCAGAAGTATATAGAGGATGCCCTGGCAGAGGAAATCGTCAATTCCAAGCTCGAGGAAGGAGACAACATCAACATGGACCTCAATGAGAAGGAGGATAAATTGACCATTAGCATCAAAAAATCCAGCGAATCCTCCAAGGAGGCCTGAAGGCTGTAAGAAATTGGTGTCAAAGGGAGTCCTAGAAATGGGACTCCTTTTTTATTTGGGTTTCACCCGTTCGTAAGAATTGAAATACAAGCCATTTCTGGAAGTTGCTGTATAAACGATATTTATGTCATTAATCTAAATTTTTTCAGGAACGAAGGGGTTCATTCTACATTCGCTTCGAGACACTAAATGAAAATGGAATGAGTTTTGAACCGGCCAAAAAAACCGTAATCGTCAGGGAGTACCTGTTAGATGTCGGAAAAATCCAGGTATATGACAACTACATGGTTTCCATCTTTGAAGAAGGAGCCACGCTAACCCTGGAGCGCGTATATCAAATTATTGGGATTTCAGAAATCCACTTCAGGGACAGGAACTTTGGTTTTATCAGCCACCGGATCAACTCTTATGCAATCGATCCCACTGTTTATACCTATCTGCGGCAGCTCGACAACCTGAAAGCCTACGCAGTTGTTTCTAACAAGGAGGTGGACATGCACAACTTCCATATCGAGAAACTCTTCTACAAGAAACCCATGAAGTTCTTTGTGGATTATCAAAAAGGGCTGGAATGGGTACGCAAAAAAGTCATTCTCAGCAATCCGGAATAAACCCGGTTACGAATCTTTTTCTCCGGGAGAGTCATTCCCGCCATCCGGATTCGAAGAATCAGTCCCTTCCCGGGAATCGGCTCCGGAAAGTTCCCGGAACGCTCTGGAAATACCCGACAATATCGCTGTAGCCGTCAGGGCTTCATACCCTGTTTGAACAGCCATCAGATCACCGGCCCTACCGTGCAGATATACGCCCATCAGCGCCGCCTGATGTGAAGGATACCCCTGAGCCATCAAACCCGTGATCATCCCGCTTAAAACATCCCCGCTTCCTGCTGTTGCCATTCCGGGGTTTCCACTTGAATTTACATATCCCCTGTTCTGGTACAGGACCAGGGTATGCGCCCCTTTGATCAACAATACGCACTGATGGGTCACGGCAAATGCCCTGGCTTTCTCAAGTTTGTCAAAATCGTCCTTCCAGTCCCCGATTAACCGCCTTAATTCCCCGGGATGAGGGGTGAGGATACTGTCCGGGGGGATGGCACTGAGGGATTCCGGATTCCTGCTAAGAATGTTCAGGGCATCGGCATCCAGCAATACCGGCTGCTGCTGTTGCCCTAGCCAATCGAGGAAAGCCCTGGCGGTAGTTTGTGAAGTGCCCATGCCCATCCCTGCACCCATGGCATATCCCGCAGTTTCTGAGGGGAGTTCCACATGCTCCTCTTCCCCGGCAGTGGTCCATACCATAATTTCCGGTGCCTGGGTTTGCAGGGGAATGTATCCGCAACCCGGAACGCAGGCAGTCACCAGCCCCGAGCCGCTGAGAAGGGCCGCCCTTGCGGCAAGGACCACGGCCCCTACCTTTCCATGGCTTCCCCCCAGGATAAGGGTATGTCCGTAAGTCCCTTTATGGGAGAACCGTTCCCGGGGGCGGTAAAAGGACCGGGTGAGCCCTGCCCCGTAATATTCAAATGCTGCCTCCACAGCGTCCATATAATCGCTGTCCAGGCCTATGTCGAGGACTTCCCACCTTTGGATAAACCGTCCTGTCTCAGGCAGGAAGAAAACCAGTTTGGGAGCTCCGAATGTAAGCAGGTAATTTGCCCGGATCACAGCATCGGTATCCCCGGGAACCCTGTCAGTAAAAAGGCCCGATGGCATATCGATGCTCAGTATAAAGGCTCCTGATTTGTTTAAGGTCCGGAACAATGACCCTACCCAGGTAGCGGGGGGGCGGTTCAGACCAATACCGAAAATCGCGTCCACGACCAGTTCTGAGGCCGGGATCTCCGGAATGGTGGATTCGGAATCCAGGTAGTTGGGCCATACATCCCGATCTTTGAGACGTTTCAGATTGCTCAAAAAATCCTCAGACCGGTAATCGCTGTATTTAACGACATACACCGTGACATGATACCCGTGATCCAGGAGGTGCCTGGCCACCACCAGGCCATCTCCCCCATTGTTCCCGATCCCGCAAAAAACATGAATTTGGGTAGGCGCTCCCTGTAGCCGGTCATGTATCCATTCGAAGACCCGGGTGGCAGCCCGCTCCATGAGCATTTCACTGGAGATGCCCTCTCTGGACAGGGTCTGCCGGTCCGCCTCGTAGATTTGCGCCTGGCTCAGGATCTTCATGGCCTGCTGTGAATGTGATTTTCTCATATAAAGGAACTAAATGTTGGAGGGATTCGAAAGAAAATCCCTTAAAATCTCTATTGTGCACAATTGGAAGGCTACTATTTGGTCGCCTTTTCAAATATGCTACTTTTGGGCTAGCGGGAGGGTTCACCGGGTCCAGCTGCCTGTCCAATTCCTTTCCGCCTTTAAGAACGTCCTGAGATTCAAACAACCAGCACATGAAGGTATTGAAGTTTGGCGGCAGTTCCGTAGCCGATCCGGAAGCCATTGAGAGGACCCTCTCCATTGTGATGCAATCAGAACAACCCGTTTTGGTGGTGGTCTCAGCCCTCGGGGGTATCACAGACCTGCTCCTGGAAGCAGCCAGTCTTGCCTCAGGACAGGAAGAGGCCTGGATGCAACGCCTGGAGGTAATTGAATTCCGGCACCTGGAAGCTGTCCGGGGCTTGATCCCAATCGCGGAACAGGCCCCTGTTCTCAGTAAGGTCAAAAAAGACCTCAACATCCTGGAAACCCTGCTGGAAGGCGCTTATCTGATCGGGGAAACCACGCCGAAACTTCTTGCCAAGATCGTCAGTTTCGGAGAACTTATGTCTTCCTTCCTGATCGCATCCTATTACAGGAGCCAGGGAGTCCCTGCCGTCTTCAAAGACAGCCGGGAACTCATCCGCACTGATGACGCCCATACAAACGCCGGGGTACTCAGGGAGGCCACCTATTCCCTGATTTCAGAGACCCTGGACGGCAAGGACCCTGTGGTGGTCCTGCCGGGGTTTATAGGCTCGAA
>CBDUBB010000164.1:0-5817 GCA_965365265.1 uncultured Flavobacteriaceae bacterium | reverse complement strand
CAGTGCCCTTCGCCAAATGACCCCGGAGGTCCTGAAGGGGAAAGGAAAACTATTTGCCCCGAGGACAGCCAAATGGTATGTGCCCCGCAGCAATCTGGGCAATACGGGAGCGGACTTTTACCTTGCCGAAAACCCGGAATTCGGGGCGGTCTTTACCTACTACCTGTCAGAGGATTTTACCACGGCCAAACAGAGTCGCAAAAAGGCAGAGAAAGAAGCCAATGAGAAAGGTGCGGATATTCCCTTCCCGGGGTATGCCGCCATCGATGCGGAGAACGGCGAGCAACCCGCCCGGGTATGGATCACCATTCGGGACGACCAGGGCAATGTCATCCGCAATTTACATGAAAAGGCAGAAAAGGGAACCCACCGGATCGCCTGGGATCTGCGCCATGCCAGCACACGGGCCATCGATCCCGAAGGACCTTCACGCGGCGGATGGTTCAATGCGGGCCCCATGGCCATACCCGGCACCTATTCGGCCACACTATCCCTAGAGAATGAGGGAGAGGTAACTCCGATTGGCGAAGCCGTCCGTTTTGAGGTCAAACCGATCCGGGAAGGCGTGCTGAAGGGAATGGACTACGCCAGCTATAATGCCTACAGGAAGGAGCTTGCAGCCGTTCAGCAAGACATTGAGGTCCTTGAGGATCACTTTGAGCAGGCGGAAACCGCTTTGAGTGGCTTTAAAAAGGCCCTTGACCGGACCCCGGCATCCCCGGCAAATCTGGCCGCGGATGTATTCGAGCTGGAAAACGCACTGCGGGCTGTTAAGATCAGGGCGGAAGGAAGCCCTGCCCGGGACGAGATAGGTGAGCGAAATCCACCCTCCGTTCAGTCGCATTTCAGTACGGCAAGCCGCGGCATGCGCACCACCTATGGCCCAACTGCCCTACACAGGAGAAGCCTGGATATTGCCAAAGCCATGCTGGCAGAGCTCACCCCGGAAGTCAATCGAATTACCGATCAGATGATTCCCGCCCTGTCGCAGAAGTTCAAAAATGCGGGTGCCCCCTACATCAAAGGGGAAGACTGATACCACAGGTTAAGCCAATAATCCCCGGGATGCACTTCCCGGGGATTCTTCTTTTTTAAGGGGACACCCTTAAGTAACATGGGTTACAGCAGACGTGAATTCGCCTGCCTACCTTTACACCATAAAATTGAAATTCTATGCCTACAGTTAAACTTACTACTCAGAAATTCAAAGATGAAATTTTTGATTATACCACTGAAAAAGAGTGGAAATACAAAGGGGACAAACCCGCAATAATCGATTTTTACGCCGATTGGTGTGGGCCATGTAAAATGGTGGCACCGATCCTTGAAGAATTAAGCGATGAAAATCCGGACATTATCATATACAAGCTGGACACCGAAGTGGAACAGGAATTGGCAGCGGTTTTCCAGATAAGGAGCATCCCGAGCATCCTGTTTATCCCCATGAACAAGCAACCGATGATGCAGGCCGGTGCGCTGCCAAAGCATGTTTTGGAAGAGATCATCCATAAAGAATTGATGACATCTGTTTCATAAGAAGGAATTTGCGCTTATTGATTTAAACCGGGCCCAGAGGGTCCGGTTTTTTATATGTTTCACCTCAAAAAGCTGTTTTCGGGGTGAAATGTGGAAGGGGATTTATGGAAAACCTCAATTATTCCATTTAAAACGGGCGATCTCAAGCAATATTTAATATCTTTAAAAGAACAATCGATCAAACCTTTTACCTGCGATGCCCGCCCACGACATTGAATTAATCCTGAGCAGGCAGTTGGCCGATTGCCTAACGGTTCCCGTATTCATAGTGGACCCTGATGGGAATCTGTTGTTTTACAACCCTCCTGCTGAAAAAATCCTCGGACAGAAATTTGAGGAAACCGGCCCCATGCCTGTGGGCGACTGGGGGACATCCTTTTTTCCCCATGAAGAAGATGGAACGCCTATTCCTCCGGAAGGACTTCCTTTGGTTGAGACTATGAGAACACACATTCCGGCCCACCGGACGTTCTGGATCAAAAGCCTGAATGGAAATTCCACCAGGATCTCGGTAACGGCCATTCCCATTATCGGGAGATCAAAGCGGTTTACAGGGGCCATGGCCATATTCTGGGACGATGAACACAACTTATGAAAGTAAAGCTGCACGGTACAAGAGGCTCCTATCCCCTCTCTTCCGATTTCGGAAAGACCTATGGGGGAAATACTCCGTGTGTTGAAATCGTAGGAGGTTCGCGTCGGCTCATTCTGGATGCAGGGACCGGTATTCTTGGGATTGATTTTGATTCGGGTTACCCTTCGAACCGGATCGATATTTTCCTCACCCACCTTCATATGGACCACATTCAGGGCCTGGCTTTTTGCAAGCCCCTGTTTAACCCCAACAATGAAATACATCTGTGGGGCCCGGAAGACAGCACGCATTCACTTCAATACAGGCTGAACCAGTATTTATCCCCACCCCTGTTTCCCATCCCACTGCGGGACATCCCGTCCAAACTGCACATTCATGAACTTGCGAATACAACCACGGAGCTGGGGTATTTTGCCAATCCTCCCGGAACATAGCAACCCGCGCTTTGAATGGGTAAGAACTTTTTTGAGATTTTTATCCCATCTGTCTTAATGGTTTGGTTTTTCAGTAGGGATTTTACCACAGTCTCAGTTTTTTTAAGACGTCTTTGTGCTATTTTGATTGCATTGATTTGTTCTTTACTAACTTGCGAATACAACCACGGAGCTGGGGGATTTTACCATTACGTCTGAATTCATCAGCCATCCCGGGCCAACTCTGGGCTACCGCATCCAGCATGGTTCCAAAACGGTTTGTTACCTGCCGGATCATGAACCTGTTATTGGAAGGCCCCTACTTTATGCTGAGGACGAATGGATCTCCGGTTATGACCTGGCACACGAAGCAGACTTATTGATACACGATTCCCAGTATAGCAAGAAGGAATATAAAAGCAAGCCGGGATGGGGACACAGTTCCATCAATCTGGCTGCCAGATTTTGTGACAGGACCAAAGCGAAGCGACTTGTGCTCTTTCATCATGACCCCTCGCATTCAGATGCACAGATCAGAAAAATGTATGAGAAATTGATGGAGAAAACAGCCTATGACTTTCCCATTGAGCTGGCTGTTCAGGGACAGGAGATCGAAGTTTGAAGACTTAAAATTAACTCCTTTACGGTTGTTGATGTAGATCATTTCCCACCTTGTATTCCCTCGATAATTTGGGGCAAAACTATTCTGAAATGAAAACTGTAAAGACTACCTGCAATTTACTGCTGGCCTGTGTCATGCTGTTGTCGGGATCCATGGCCTTCGGTCAGGGAAACCCTCCGTCGCGAAAGGAAAAATGGGAGTTTATGCTGGCTCCCTATGTATTCATGGCAAGCACAAGCGGGGATGCAACCCTTGGCATTACGGGCACCTCGGAAATCGACTTGAAATTCAAAGATATCCTGGAAAACCTGCAGTTTGCCTTTATGCTCCATGGAGAGGCCTACAGGGGGGATTGGGGACTGATGGTGGATTACTCCTATCTGAAGCTTGGCAGCGATCTGAATGGGCCGCTGGAAATTCTCAGGGATATTACCTTTAGACAATCCGTATTTGAACTGTTTGCGAGTCGCAAATTTGAGAAGGATTGGGGCCTGATTAATTTATATGGAGGGATCCGGGTCTGGAATTACAATATACAACTGGCCTTCCAGAACATAGAGATTAGCAGGATCACCCGCAAACAGAACTGGGTAGACCCCACCATTGGCGGGAGGATCTACTTTAATGTCTCAAATCGATTTATGGCGGGTCTGAGAGCTGATATGGGAGGCTTTGGCCTCGGGTCTAATTTCGCATTCAACCTGCAACCCGGGCTATCATACCGGTTTTCAGACCTCTTCTCCCTGGCCATACAGTACAAATACCTCTATGCTGATTTTGAAAATGATAAAGAAGGTCCGGATTTCTTTGGAATCGATGCGGCAAGCCACGGGCCTTTGGTCGGCTTCCTGTTTCAATTCTGAAAGGAGCTCCAGAGGTATTCACTTGCCTTTGAAGCACGTGTAGAACCTGCCACGGATGAAGCCCGGGCAGATAGCTCCACTTTGTTGGCTTTAAGTAGTCCACGGCTTTTTTGGTCTCAAAGAAAATAACTATCCGACAGGCCTGACAGCCCTACTGAAACCCGATGCTTACCTGGGTAAGTTTTGCCATGCCCTTTTGGAGAAAACCGAAGGCTTTTTTATCAATTACCTCCTGATGGAATAGATTAATTATCTTTAGGAAAACCCGATGGTATGAGACTTCTCCTCTCGATTTTCATTATCCTCTTTTTCTCCTGTAAGGAAGCCCCCGAAAACATTGTACACCTCCCCGGGGTTGAACAACCTGTAGAGGTATTTCGCGATCCCTACGGCATAAACCATATTTACGCCGGGAATGAAGCAGACCTGTTCTTTGCCCAGGGCTATCTGGCCGCCAAAGACCGGTTGTTCCAGTTTGAGATCTGGAGGAGGCAGGCCACGGGAACCGTTGCTGAAATCCTGGGGGAGCGGGAACTGAAACGGGATATCGGGACCCGACTCTTCAAATTCCGGGGGGATTTGGAAGAAGAGTTTAATTATTACCACGAACGTGGATCGGCGATCATCAGGTCCTTTACCGATGGGGTAAATGCCTACATTGAGGAGGCTCGTCAACATCCGGATCAACTGCCTCCGGAATTCAGAGCACTCGGGATCTTGCCGGAAAAATGGACGCCGGAGGTGGTCATTTCCAGGCACCAGGGATTGCTCGGAAACATCACTGATGAGCTCGCCACGGGCAGGGCAGTTGCCGCCATCGGTGAGGAGCAGGTCAGATCCCTGATGTGGTTTCACCCAAAGCAGCCGGACCTGACCCTGAAGGAAGGTATCGATTCTGTGGCACTGTCTGAGAACATCCTGGAATTGTACAATGCGTACCGTAAAGCCGTGGAGTTTCAGCCGGAGGACGTGGTGGCAGCCTACAGGGGTACCCCGGCAGAGACAGCCCTTCTCCGCGGAAAATTCGTCCGTGGCGACAGTCTGGCACTGGGCAGCAACAACTGGGTGGTGCAACCCAAACTGATGGCCAATGGGAGAGCCCTGATGGCAAACGACCCCCATCGCAGGGTGGCGGTTCCATCCCTGCGTTATATGGCCCATCTGGTGGCTCCGGGATGGGACGTCATAGGAGGGGGAGAACCCGAAATCCCGGGAATCTCCATTGGGCACAACCCCTATGGGGCCTGGGGGCTAACCGTGTTCGAGACAGACGGGGAAGACCTTTATGTGTATGAAACAAACCCCGAAAACCCGGATCAGTACAGGTACCAGGGCCAATGGAAGGATATGGAGGTCATCCGGGAGGCCATTCCCGTAAAGGGAAAACAGGCCCACAAGGCAGAACTGAAATACACCCGGCACGGACCGGTGGTCTATCAGGACACCCGTCGAAACAAAGCCTATGCGGTTCGGTGTGCCTGGCTGGAGCCTGGCGGGGCCCCTTATCTGGCATCCCTTCGGATGGACCAGGCCAAGACCTGGGAGGAGTTCCGGGCGGCCTGTAATTACAGCCATATCCCAGGTGAAAACATGGTTTGGGCAGATACCAGTGGCAATATCGGCTGGCAGGCCGTGGGGATTGCCCCGGTCAGGAAGAATTTTTCCGGGATGGTGCCGGTTCCAGGGGACGGCCGATACGAGTGGGACGGCTACCTCCCCATCGTTGAGAAGCCACATGCCCTGAACCCTGCTTCAGGGTTTATAGCGACGGCCAATCAGAATGTGACG
>CBDUBB010000163.1:0-5862 GCA_965365265.1 uncultured Flavobacteriaceae bacterium | reverse complement strand
GGCGGAGAACAGTCCTAACAGGGCGTTTATAACCAAACTGACAAATGATTTGATCGCCGTGGAGGAGCCTCTTAAGCGGGACGTGCTCACCAAGGGACGGAAGGCCCTGCGTTATGTAGTGGGAGAGCAAAACCCGGCAAAAAAGGCCCTTCAGGACTGGATCGGAAACTACCTATCGGAAATTGAGCCCAAATACAGCTCGCACCTGTATTCAGAATTACCGGGGCGGGCGACAGAGATCCCCGAAGTACCTCCGGTTTATGCTTCAGAGGTCCGGCAGGTTGATGGCCGGGTAATCCTTCGGGATAACTTCGACCGCCTTTTCGCTAAGTATCCGGAGGCCCTGATCTTCGGGGAGGACAGCGGTGCCATTGGAGATGTAAACCAGGGGCTTGAAGGCCTTCAGAAAAAGTACGGGTCTCTCCGGATCTCTGATACCGGTATCCGGGAGGCTACCATTATTGGCCAGGGCATTGGAATGGCACTCAGAGGGCTGCGCCCCATCGCCGAGATCCAGTACCTGGATTATCTGCTCTACGGACTGCAAACCCTTAGCGATGACCTTTCCACGGTCCTGTACCGTTCGGTTGGGAAACAAAAGGCCCCGCTGATCGTACGCACAAGGGGGCACCGCCTGGAGGGTATCTGGCATTCCGGTTCCCAGATGGGAGCCTTTATTCACCTGCTTCGCGGGATGTATATCCTGGTCCCCAGGGATATGACCAAGGCTGCCGGATTCTATAACACTCTGATGAAAAGTGATGAACCCGCCCTCATTGTGGAAAGCCTCAACGGATATCGCCTGAAGGAGCCTGTTCCCCAGAACCTCGGTGAACTTTGTACCCCGATTGGAAAGGTCGAAGTAGTAAAAGAGGGCTCCGATCTGACGGTACTTTCTTATGGATCCACCTTCAGGATCGTGATGCAGGCAGCCCAGGAACTGCAGGTGGTGGGCATCGATGCCGAAGTGATTGATGCGCAAAGCCTCCTTCCTTTTGATCTGGAACACAGGGTGGTGGAAAGCTTGAAGAAAACGAATCGCCTGTTAATCGTGGATGAAGATGTCCCCGGGGGATGTGCTGCCTACCTGTTGCAGAAGGTCCTGGAGGAACAACGCGGATACCAGTACCTGGATTCAGCACCTCAGACCCTTACTGCACGGGCACACCGCCCTGCTTATGCCAGTGACGGGGATTACTTTTCAAAACCCAATGCTGAGGATATCTTCGAAAAGGCGTATCAGATCATGCATGAAGCGCGACCGGATGATTTTCCGGAATTGCGCTGAACCATTCCGGCTGCCGTCCAAATTCCTTTATGATTCCCGAAGGCCTGTCACAATGCCTTTTTCTGAAACAAGATAAAAACCCACGACCAATGGCCGTGGGTTTTGTTTTTAGCCAGGGTATTGAGCCTTAGTTTTTGATCTCCACTTCCTTTTTTTCCAGGGCTTTTGAGATTGGTTTCCCATCCGCATCAATTTCTATGATCTGCTCAAAGCCCAACTGGTCCAGTTTCTCCGCGATCTTGGCCCTGTCTCCGACCATAAACCAGTTCAATTCATCCGGGCGGACCACTTCATTGCTTACCTCCCGAACCTCCTCCACGGTCAGATTGCGGACGCGGGCATCATAGGTCTGATAATAGTCATCCGGGAGTCCGTAGCGCACCAGATTGGCCACAGAACTGGCGACAGCCGCATTGGTTTCCCATTGGCCTGGTAGTTTAAGGACCTCATTGGTCTTGACCTTTTCCAGTTCTTCCGGCGTGGCAGGACGCGTACTTGTAAACTCGGAAAGCTCCTTTCTGATCTCAGTAACCGATTCGGCGGTTTTATCAGTCTGAACAGGCGCATAGACGATAAACGGCCGTTCCTGCCGTGCCCCCAGGACAAACCCTCCGGCCCCATAGGCCCAGTGTTTGTCTTCGCGAAGATTCATATTGATGCGTGACGTAAAATCTCCACCCAGGATACTGACCATTTGTTCCACGGCAATTTCGGGGAGCTCCCCGTATTTTGCCGTAAGGCTGCCGGCGATAATCACCGATTGCTGGGATTCCGGACGATTCATAAGGTAGAGGGTGTTGGAAGTACCTGTCTTTGGACGGGGGAAGGAGATTGACGGCACGTTTCCTTTTTTCCATTTACCGAGATTCCTCTCCAAAAGGGACTTAAGCTCTTCCATCCCGACATCCCCCGTTACTACAAGAGTAGCGTTGTTGGGCTTAAACCAGGTCTCATAAAATTCGACCACATCTCCCCGGGTAAGCTTACCAACTGTTTCCTCGTAGCCCGTCCCGGTATATGGGTTGCTATAGGGGTGACCGTCTCCATAGAGATATTTGTTAATGGTACGGAGTGCCATGGAGAATGGCTGGGACTTTTCATTCTTGATCGCATTGATCTGCTCCTGTTGCAACCGTTCGAATTCCTTTTGGGGGAAGGAAGGGTTGAGAACCACATCTGCAAAGAGTTCCAGGCTTGACTCAAGGCTCGGCTTGAGGGTATTCATATACACGCTGGAGATATCCTGATTGGAAGAAGTAGACAGGCTCGCACCGAGCAACTGCAGCCTTTCGTTGATCTGCAAAGAAGTCAGTTTCTCTGTACCCTCATCCAACAGGTTCATAGAAAGGGAGGCAGTTCCCGGGCTGGATAAATGGTCTGCCTTGTACCCGGCATCCACCATCAGGTTCATGACGATGGTGGGGACGCCGCTTCGCTGCGCCAGGACTACCTCGAGACCGTTGGAAAGAGAGGCCCGCTGTACCTCGGGAAAACGGGAAGTCTTAGGCGCACCAAGGGGCGGAAGGCTTGACCGGTCTACTCCTGACTCGGTCACCGAATATTCCGGGAACGGTTTGCACACCAGTACGTGTTTCCCTTTACTGAGCCATTTTTGGGCGGTGGCCATCAGATCGGCGGGAGTCGCTTCCTCGACGAATTTCAGGATGGTCTTATAATAGGACGCATCCCCAAAATAGGTTTCATTGGATGCAAGGATGTCCGAAACGCCCCCAAAGCCGCCGATGCGCTCCATGCCTTTAATGAAATCGGCAAAATAATCTGCTTTTACCCTGGTGAGCTCTGCCTCTGTGGGGCCTTCCTTCATAAGGCGGTTGATTTCCTCCATAAGAACGTCCCGCACCTGTTCAAGATCACCTCCAGGTTTCACATTTGCCCAGACGATAAAATTACTTGCGAGCTCCTTTGAGTATTCGAAGGAGGTCACCGAGCTGGCAATCTGGTCATCATAAACCAGCCGTTTGTAGAGCCGGGAATTTTTCCCATTGGTCAGCACCGCGGAAATAAGATCAAAATGCACGTCCTCCCGATCCCCGAATGGGGGGGTGTTCCATGCAAAAATAACCCGTGCTTCCGGTACGCGGTCTTCATATTCCTGATAGGAGTCATAGGGGTGGACCGGGATGTTGATCTCCTGCCTTCCAATGGTCGGACCTGAAGGAATGTCTCCAAAATAGGTGAGTACTTTTTGGTAGACCTCCTGGGGTTCCACATCTCCTGCGATGGCCAGGACCGCATTGGCGGGGCCATAATAGGAACGGAACCACTCCTGCACGTCTTCCAGGGATGCAGCATTCAGATCCTCCATCTCCCCGATCACTGTCCAGGAATAGGGATGCCCCTTGGGGTACATGGCTTTGGTGAGTAAATCAAACTGCTTTCCATAGGGCTGATTTTCTCCCTGTCGTTTTTCGTTTTGCACTACCCCCCGCTGCTCATCGAGTTTGGCCTGGTCGATGGCACCCAACAAGTGGCCCATCCGGTCGGATTCCAAAAACAGGACCTGGTCCAGGGCGCTCACCGGCACATTCTGGAAGTAATTGGTCCGGTCTACATTCGTGGTACCGTTCAGGTCCGTCCCACCAATGCGTTCCAGGGCCTGAAAATAATCGTCATTGTAGTTCTCACTACCATTGAACATAAGGTGTTCAAAGAGGTGGGCAAAACCACTTTTTCCCGGTTTTTCATTTTTGGACCCCACATGATACCAGACATTCACTGCGGCGATAGGAGCCTTATGGTCTTCGTGAACGAGGAGGGTCAGGCCATTCGGGAGGACAAACCGCTCGTAAGGAATATCGATATCACTCGCCCTAAATTGAACGTTTTGGGCAGCCAGCGGTGATAAGGTGGCTGTAGCAAAGCAAAGGAAAACAAACCATTTTTTCATGATGGGATTAGCTTTTTGAAGTTCGTTATAAATGCAGTTAAAGATACTTAATTTATAGGGGATCCCTGTTGTTTCCAGTCATGATTATACGGTATCCGATCCCATCTTTTTTAGTTAAGTTTGATGACCAATGACCAAGCTCATGGAGCCCATGGATAAACTCACTGACATACTCCTGCGCCACTACGGG
This sequence comes from uncultured Flavobacteriaceae bacterium, assembly GCA_965365265.1. GTDB lineage: Bacteria > Bacteroidota > Bacteroidia > Flavobacteriales > Flavobacteriaceae > Robiginitalea. The sequence continues at coordinate 1,476 of CBDUBB010000163.1, read as the reverse complement.
CTGGCTCCAACCCATATTGAGCTCCTGGAAGGCTATGAAGACCGGACCTACCTGGTCAGGGCCGGAGATGAGCGCTACATCCTGAAATGCCAGGTAGCATCGGATTCGCTAAGAGAACGAATTGAACTGGAGGATCGTCTTACCCAGGCTCTTAAGGGGCAATCGAGCTATGATTTCCCTGAGTACCTGCCCTGCAAGGACGGTGGGCGTTACAAAGAGGTAAACGGCAGGGTGTATCGACTCCTCAGCTACCTGGAGGGAATCTTCCTGGCAGAAGTACCGAAGACAGACGCTATCCTGCATTCCCTGGGAGATCTTCTGGGGCGCTTAAACAGGGTGAGCATGGGAATCCAACCTGGCACCATGGCCGGGGAGGTTTCATCCTGGGATTTGCAGTTCCTGGACCAGCACCGAAGAAACCTCCATGAGGTAGACGATCCGGAAGACCGGGCTTTGATCTCCCATTTTCTGCTGCAGTTCGAATTGGAAGTCCTTCCCAGGAAATATGAATTGCGAAAGGCCATCATTCACAATGATGCCAATGACTGGAACGTCCTTACACGTCGCGGGGAGGTATCAGGGATTATTGATTTTGGGGATATGTGCTATTCCTGGCTATTGGGGGAACTGGCGGTGGCACTTCCTTATGTGCTGGCAGAAAGCATGGACCCGCTTTCTGACGCCTCACGCGTCATTCAGGCATACCATAAACACGTTCCCTTAGAGGAACTCGAACTCAGCCTGTTGTATTATCTCATCGCAGGACGGATCTCTATGAGCCTTTGCAATAGTGCCCGTGCGAAAAGGGTACGGCCGGAGTCCGACTATATCAGCATCAGTGAGGCCCCAATGAGGAATTTGTTGCGAAAATGGATTGGGATCTCCCCTGAGAAAGCCCGGGACGTTTTTCTGGAGGCGGTGGGGTTAGAACCACCTGAGGCCAGGGAACCGGATGCGTATCTTCAAAGGAGGGGGAACCTGATGCCCCCTTCCCTTTCCATTAGCTATAAGCAGCCTATTGTGATGAGACGCGCTGCCTTTCAGTATATGTTTGATCAGAAGGGGAGAACGTTCCTGGATGCCTACAACAACATCATGCTGGTGGGGCACTGCCATCCCAAAGTAGTCCAGGCCACCTCCCGAACCCTGGGCCGCCTCAATACGAATACCCGCTATCTCTATGATGAATTGCTCGATTATGGAGAACGGCTGCTGGAGCTTTTTCCTCCAACTCTTTCCAGAATATTCCTGGTGAATTCAGGAAGTGCGGCAACGGACCTGGCACTGCGCCTAAGCAAGGCCCATACCGGAAAGGCAAAGATAGTCGCCCTGGAACACGGATACCACGGGAACACCGAGGCGGGCATCTCCGTAAGCCATTACAAACACAAAAAAGGTGAAATTTATCCCAATTCCCTCCTGGGGCCTATGCCCAAAGTCCTTGGAAGTGGCCTGCCCGATGACGGGACGGCAGCA
>CBDUBB010000162.1:0-5879 GCA_965365265.1 uncultured Flavobacteriaceae bacterium | reverse complement strand
TCGAGGAACGTCCCACCCTTTCCAATGTGACCATTTACGGGGTCAAGCGCCGGAAGGTGGACGACCTGATCAATGATACCGACCTTAAAAAAGGAAAGAAAATCACTCAGAGCCTCATTGCAAACACCAAGAATTACCTGGAAAACAAGTATCAAAAGCAGGGTTTTCTCAATGCCAGGGTGACGATTGCCACCAAGGCGGACACCTCCGAGACCAACGCCCAGGATATGGTGATCAATGTAAGCAAGGGCAACCGGGTCAAGGTCAGGGACATTGTTATTGAAGGGAATGAAAAAATTTCCTCCTCCAAGCTGCGCCGGTCCATGAAGAACACCAAGGAGAAGAAATTCGGACGGTTCTGGAAAAAATCCAAGTACATTGAAGAAGATTATCAGGAAGACCTTAAATCCCTGATCGATGCCTATGCGGAGAGCGGGTACCGGGATGCCCGGATCCTTTCCGATTCAATTCACCGGGTCAATGATAACAAAATCGATATCTTTTTCAAGGTAGAGGAGGGGGACAGGTACTACTTCGGGGAAATTGATTTTGTGGGAAACACAGTGTATACCGACCGGCAGTTAAGCCAGGTCCTGGGAATCAAAAAGGGGGACACCTATAACGGGGTTCAGCTTCGCAAACGGATTGCCGATGAGACCAAACCCGATGGAGAGGACCTTACCAACCTCTATCAGAACAACGGGTATCTTTTTTCCCGAATCAATCCTGTGGAGGTTTCCGCCGAAAACGACACCATTGATTTTGAAATACGGATCATTGAGGGCAAGGAGACCTTTTTGAATAAGATCAATGTCTATGGGAACGATAAGACCAATGACCATGTAATCTTCCGGGAACTGCGCACAAGGCCCGGCCAGAAATACAGCAAAGATGACATCATCCGCTCCGTGCGGGAACTCGGTCAGCTGGGCTTTTTCGACCCGGAACAAATTCGGCCCGAAATCGAAAATCCCGACCCGAACGAAGGCACAGTTGACCTTAAGTTCGATCTGGTGGAGTCCGGTGCCAGCCAGGTGGAGCTCCAGGGTGGATACGGAGGGGGTGGATTTATCGGGACCCTCGGATTGTCCTTCAACAACTTCTCCATCCAGAACATTTTTAACAAAGATGCCTATAAACCGGTACCCATGGGGGATGGGCAGACATTTGCACTAAGACTCCAGGCGAGCCGGACCTTCAGGGTCTACAGCCTGAACTTTTCCGAGCCCTGGCTCGGCGGCCGCAAGCCGGTCCGGTTTAACCTTTCCCTGTCCCGAACCCAGCAGTTCCTGGCCTCTTTTGACCAGAATGGAAGGGTTCAGGTGGATAAAAACCAGCAATTTGCCATTTCAGGGGTTTCGGCAGGTCTGGCCAAACGGGTACAGTGGCCGGATGATTACTTTACCATCTCCCACGCCCTGAGCTATCAGTTCTATAACTTCAAGAACTACCGCACCGGGTTGTTCAACTTCGGGAATGGAACCTCCAACAGCCTTGCCTACACCATCGGTATATCGAGGAGCTCAGCAGGGCCGGGACTTATTTTCCCCCTCACGGGTAGTGTGTTTGAGATTACCGGAAAATTTACGCCACCGTATTCCCTTTTTAACAACAAGGATTACGCATCCCTGAAGGCCCGGAGCGAAGAGCTGGAAACCATCGGGACGGAGCGGCCGCTGACCCCGGCTGAACAGTCAGAGCTGGAGGCTGTGGACCAGGAGCGATTCCGTTGGCTGGAATACTACAAGATAAAGTTCAAAGCGGACTGGTATACCAGGATCGTGGATAAACTGGTATTGAGGACCAATGTGGAATTCGGTTTCCTGGGGTCCTATAACCCGGATGTCGGAAAAGTGCCGTTCGAACGCTTTTTCCTGGGCGGGGATGGGTTAGGCCGGAACTTTACCCTCGATGGCCGGGAGGTAATCCAGTTGAGGGGATATGAAAACAACTCCCTGACGCCTGTGGACCCGATTACCCAGCAACAGGAGGGAGGTATCGTGTACAATAAATACTCTTTGGAGCTGAGGTACCCACTTACGCTGAAACCGACGGCATCCATCTATGCCCTGACCTTTTTAGAAGCCGGTAACTCCTTCAACAATTTTCAGGAGTTTAATCCGTTTGAATTACGAAGAGCCGCTGGAGTAGGGCTTCGTATTTTCATGCCCGCCTTTGGCTTATTGGGGATCGACTTTGGATATGGCTTCGATGAGGACCTGAGACCTTCTTCTGTGGGCACAGGGCCCAGCGGATGGCAAACTCACTTCATCATTGGGCAACAATTCTGACCCATGGCTCGTTTACACAGTATGCCAAAATGTTAAGTAGTTCATTTTAAAAGAAATACTAATTTTGGCACGATATTTTCTATGATAAAAAGGTTCTGTGATGAGACGTAGTTTTAGAGTGACCCTGTTCACACTTCTCCTTACCGGAATGGCGATAGCCCAAAGGGGGGTTCGCATTGGTTATGTGGATATGGAGTACATTCTTGAAAATGTGGAGGAGTACCGTGAAGCCAGCCAGCAACTCGAGACCCGGGTGAATCAGTGGAAAGGGGATATGGAGGAGCGGCAGCGGCGCATAGACGAATTAAAACAAGATCTGGAAGCGGAAAGGGTGTTGCTCACGGACGAGCTCATCTCCGAACGGGAAGAGGAGATCGCCATCCTGGAGAAGGAACTCCAGGACTATCAACAGGACCGTTTTGGCCCACGGGGCGACCTGGTCCTGCAAAAGCAGCGCCTCATACAGCCGATACAGGACCAGGTGTTCAATGAGGTACAGAAAATAGGAGCGAACAAAAAGTATGATTTTATTTTCGATAAATCAGCGGATGTCGTAATGTTGTACTCCGAAAAAAGGCACGATATCAGCGACTTGGTGCTCAGGGGAATCGCCCGGACAAGACGGGTAAGCCCCCCGGAAAAATCAAGGCAGGACCGCCTTGAAGCCTTTGAAGAAGTCGAGGCCGAAGTGCCTGTGTCGGAGGCGATGTTGGAACGGCAGCAACGGTCGGAGGAGGCCGCTGAAGCCAGGGCAAAGACCGCCGAGGAAAAAAAGGAGGAGCAGCTAAAGCTCCGTGAAGAACGTCGGAAGGCCTATGAGGCCAGGAGAAAGAAGTTGTTGGAAGAGCGTGAAGCTCGTAAAAAGGCCAAAGAAGAAGAACGCAGAAAGGCCACCGAAAAAAAGAAGGATACCGTTAACTAACTATAAGATTCAATAAATAGTAACCTCAATTAGCAAATTACAGATCATGAAACAAATGAAAAAGGTAGCTGTAGCAGTCGTTTTGTTTATTGCCGCTACAAGCTTTGTCCAGGCTCAGAGCAAGATCGCTCACATCAATGTGACAGAGCTTTTATCGCAAATGCCGGAGATGAAGGCTGCCCAGGCAGAACTCAAGAAACTGGAGGAAACCTACCGCGCAGACATTCAGAGCTCACTGGACGAGCTTAAAAACAAACTCACCCAATACAACAACGAGGCAAGCGCCATGTCTCAGGAAGAGAACCAAAAGCGGGCTTTGGAGCTGCAGGGATTCGAACGGAATATTGGGGAGGCCCAGCAAGCTGCCCAGCAGGAGCTGGCCAAAAAGCAGGGGGAACTTTTCGAACCCATCTCCGTGAAAGCGAAAGATGCCATTGAGAAGGTGGCTGCCGCCCAGGGGTATGACTATGTGGTGGACGCCAGCCCAGGGGCAGGGGTGATCGTTGCAAAAGGCAAGGACCTGCTTCCTGATGTCAAAAAGGAACTCGGGTTTTAATTCCCGGAATTGATATAAACATGAAAACCGCCCGCGACAACGGGCGGTTTTTTTATTTTTATCCCTGCAGCAATTCTCGGACCCATGCGAACAGCCCCCATAGGGATTTTTGATTCAGGACTCGGCGGTCTAACCGTGCGCCGTGAGATACTTGAACTGTTGCCCTGGGAAGATACCCTTTATTTAGCCGACAGTGCTAATGCCCCTTATGGGGAAAAATCTCCCCGGGAGATCATCGATCTGAGCCGGAGGAATACCGAATGGCTGCTAGCCCAGGGTTGCAAGCTCATCGTGGTGGCCTGTAATACCGCCACAACGAATGCGATCGAATCCCTCCGACAGGAATACAAGGTGCCTTTTATCGGGATCGAGCCGGCGATCAAACCTGCTGCGCTCGGATCCAGGAGCAAAAAGATAGGGGTGCTCGCTACCCGTGGAACGCTGGCCAGCTCCCTCTTTGCGAATACTTCCCGCCTTTACACCAGCGGGATACAGGTACTGGAAAGGGAAGGCAGGGGGCTGGTCCGGATCATAGAATCCGGGCAATGGCGGGAAGACTCCACCAAAGAACTTTTGAAATCCCTGTTGGAGCCCATGTTGTCCGCCGGGATCGACCACCTTGTACTGGGATGTACGCATTATCCCCTTTTGATCCCACAACTCCGGGAATTACTTCCCGCCTCCGTACAGATCCTGGATCCGGGCCCGGCCGTGGCCCGCCAGACCCTGTCGGTTCTCACCGCCAAAAACCTGGTCCAAACAGGGGAACGTTCCGCCTTTCATAAGGTAGTTACCACAGGGGATACCGAACTCGCAAACCAGATGCTCAGTTGGCTGGGCTATTCACACCAGGCCCTCCCCATTTCATTTATGCCTTAGGAAGAAATCGCTGGAAGGTGAAGTCAAAGTTGTGGCGCTCGTCCTTCGGATGGTATTCTGACCACACCAGTTGCCAGCGGGCAGGGTCCAGTTCGGGGAAATACGTGTCGGCTTCAAAGGTTCCGTGGACCCGGGTAAGTTCAACGGCCGTGGCGTGCGGCAAGGCCTGTTTGTAGATTTCACCCCCACCGATGACAAAGGCCTTTTCTGCCCCTGAGACAGCGATAAGGGCTTCGGAAAGAGAGTGCACCACCTGGCAATCCGGGTGGCTCACCCGGTAATTCCGGTCCCTGGTAATGATGATATGCCTGCGGTTGGGCAGCGGTTTTGGGAAAGTTTCAAAGGTTTTGCGCCCCATGATCATAGGATGCCCCGTGGTACTTTGCTTGAAGTGCCTGAAATCATCCGGCAGGTGCCAGGGCAGATCCCCATCCCTCCCCAATTCGTTGGCTTCGCCCGCTGCCGCGATCAGGATGAGGTCTTTCAAGGCTCTTTTTTTTTTGGAAGTTGGGGTAGCGGATGGCTGGCTTCAATTTCCTTTTCCATCCGACGGATCCGATCCTGCTGCTTTTTCAGAAGCCTTTCCCGCTGGGAACGCTCCCATTCCTTTCCCATAAAGGGATCCAGGATGAAGACCTGAACCAGGTGGATCACAAACAAAAAGGCCCAGAGGGTAATCGCCCAAAGGTACCAGTCATGCGTTTCTCCATATTTGAGGATCTTGTTGACCACAACCAGGAAGACACATCCGATAAGGAAAATGACAAAATGCCGGTAGAGCCTCTTTTTTTGGCCTATCCTCCGCTGGGCATGTTCCAGGAGCGCATGTTGCTCGGGATCCAGGGCCGGCCCTTTTTTTTGTTTGAAGATCATCCGATTGCCTATCTTTAAAACAAAGATAAAAGAAATCCAACGTACGCTCCCATGGATCATTTTGCGCGCTTTCGCACCCACTTCCCGGTACTGAACCAGTACACCTATCTGAATACTGCCGCATGGGGCCTGTTACACGACGACCTGCTGGAGTGGCGGCAGGAACACGATCTCGATTTTCTTATCGGGGGGAGTATGATGAAACTGGAAGCCCTGAGGGGTTTGGAACAGACCCGGAAACACCTGGGGCGGTTTTTCAACTGCCCTGCCGACAGAATCTCCCTTTGCCCGAATTTTTCCCTGGGTCTCAATATCCTGCTCGAAGGCCTGCAGCCCAATAGCCGGGTATTGCTGCTCG
>CBDUBB010000161.1:0-5904 GCA_965365265.1 uncultured Flavobacteriaceae bacterium | reverse complement strand
TATAGTCCATACCATACCAATCGCATGTTTCCCAAAAAGCTTCATGCCGCCTTTCCTGAGAACTGCATAGGAAGATACCCCCAGCCCCAGACGTTCCCCTGCAAGGCGTTCATAGGTTACCTCCGCTGTGCCTTCAATGAGATACAGCAGGTTTAGCCTGAATTCATTTTTGCCGCTGACAGCGGTGGAATTCACCTGAGCTCTAAGGCCAGGCATAAGGAGAACCAGTAAGAAAAAAGCGGATGTTTTCATGACCTTCTTGATTTTAAAGGTCAATCTATGTAGTCTCTTCGGGATCGGTATCCGGAATAGTGAGCCCCTCAAGAATCTGGACAATCGTACTATCGGAGCTGTCCCTCTTCAGAAACCCGTCTCAGGAAATGGGTTTAAGGTTTCAAACCTGCGCGGCACCTACCTGCAAGGCAAGTAGTTCCTCCAGGAAGTCACGCCGGTTCGAAAGCCTGGGGACTTTATGCTGCCCCCCAAGCCTGCCGTTGGATTTAAGCCAGTCGTAGAAGAGGTTCCTGCGGGCCAGATGGATCTTTGGAGGATTCAGGGTCATGTTCTTGTAGCGCTTGGCCTCGTAATCGGAATTAAGTGATTTCAGCGCCTCGTCCAGGCAGATTCCGAAGGCCTCCAGGTTCTCCGGAGGTTTTCGGAACTCGATAAGCCATTCGTGGGCTCCTTTTTCCTGGCTGGACATAAATACAGGCGCCACAGTGTATTCGGCAATGGCAGCCCCGGTTTTGGCACAGGAACGTTTCAGCGCCTCCTCCGTATTCTCAATTATGAGTTCCTCCCCGAACACGTTGATGTGGTGTTTGGTACGGCCCGTGATGCGGATCCGGTACGGATCCGTACTCGTAAAGCGCACCGTATCTCCTATCTGGTACCTCCAGAGGCCGGCATTAGTGGTGATGATGATGGCGTAATTCACTCCTGTTTCCACTTCCCAGAGCGGCAGCACTTTCTGGTCCGGTGCCCCGAAGGTCGACATGGGGATGAACTCGTAGAAAATGCCATAGTCGAGCATCAAAAGGAGGTCTTCACTGTGATTCTGGTCCTGTATGGCAAAAAAGCCTTCTGAGGCATTGTAGATTTCGTAGTACTGGAAATCATCCCGGGGAAGGAGTCGCCGGTATTGCTCCCTGTAGGGGTTGAAATTTACCCCTCCGTGGAAGTATACCTCTAGCTGATCCCACACCTGGAACAGATCTTCTTTGCCCGTTTGCTCCAGGACCCGGTTCAGGAGCACCAGCATCCATGAGGGGACGCCTGCCAGGCTTGTCACATTCTCCCGGATGCTTTCCTGAATAATGGCTTCGAGCTTTTCCTCCCATTCGCTCATCAGGGATACCCGGTTGCTGGGCGTACTGCTCAGTTCTGCCCAGAAAGGCATATTGTCAATGAGGATGGCTGACAGATCCCCGAAAAAGGTGCCGTTATCCTCATACAATTCCTTGCTGCCTCCCAGCCGAAGGCTCTTACCCTTGAAAAGCTGGGCGTTGGGATTGTTATTGAGATAGAGGCAGAGCAAGTCTTTCCCAGATTTGAAATGACAGTCCTCCAGGGCTTCCGTGCTGACGGGGATAAATTTACTCTTCGCGTTGGTGGTGCCGCTGCTCTTGGCGAACCACTTGATTTCCGTGGGCCAGAACAGGTTTTGCTCCCCCCTTCGGGAACGCTCGATGAGCGGTTCGAATGTTTCGTAGGTCACAATGGGCACGCGTTCCGCAAAGGTTTCGTAAGAGGTGATGTCCTCAAAACCATATCGGACCCCAATTTCAGTTTCGTCCGCAAAATCCAGCAATTGCTGCAGTACCTCCTGTTGAACCTCCCCCGGATATTTGAGGAAGAGCTCAATTTGGTGATACCGCTTCTTAAGGAGCCAGGAAGCTATGGAATTAAACAGCGGGATAGGCATTTTTGGTATCTTTGAGGTAGCCCGGTAGGGCAGCTAAAGATAGCATTTTAATCCATTTTCCTAAAAAGGACCCAGCATGCAATACGAAGGAGTTTTACGCAAGATGCAAACGGAACTGGAAGACCCTGTAGGGTATTACCTGGTCCTTCCCGGAGATTTCATCCATATGAACCTCCTCCTGGACCGTACCCTGAAGATTCGTTTTATCAAATTCCAGTGCCTGGGCTGTGGGGAAGACCTGCCCATCTTCAGGCAGGGGTATTGCCGGAGTTGCTTCTATGACCTGCCCCAGGCGGGGGAATGGGTGGTTCACCCGGAACGCAGCAGGGCACACCTCGGTGAAGCCGACAGGGACCTGGATTACGAGAAAAAAATGCAGTTACAGCCGCATATTGTCTACCTCGCTAACTCGAGCAGCGTTAAGGTAGGGGTCACCCGAAAAGCACAGATCCCAACCCGCTGGATCGATCAGGGGGCCCATGAGGCCATCGAAATTGTGGAAACACCCAACCGCTACCTGGCCGGCATTACCGAAGTGGCCCTCAAAGAGCACGTCAGCGACAAGACCCAGTGGCGTAAAATGCTTACCAACCAACTAAAGGACGAGGACCTGTTTGCCTGGAGGGAACGCCTGCGGGAATACATCCCGGCCGAGGCTGCGGAATACTTCATCACTTCCACCAAAGAAACGGAAATCCATTTCCCTGTCCTTCAGTATCCGGAAAAGATTCGGAGCCTGAACCTGGATAAAACCCCGGAATACTCCGGAACCCTGAAAGGCATCAAGGCCCAGTACCTGATCTTCGAAGACGGCACGGTCTTCAACATTCGGGGCAACGAGGGGTATTACGTGGGGCTGGAATTGTCTTAGTTGGCAGTTGGCAGTCGCAGTTGGCAGGGGCAAGGTGGTGAGAACGTTCAAAGTTCAAGGTTTTAATGTTCAAAGGGAAGTGGGTCGCCTGCTGCAAACTATTTTCTAGCTCACGATCTTTGGTCCCGGCAGGCCGATGTGCTTTTTGAGCCCCAAATGTTGAAAATGCTTTATGCCGATACCTATACAAAGCAGAAAGGCCTTTTCCGTTTTCGTGCCAAATGCCGTACACATCTTTGGTTAAATGCAAGGAAGTTGCTCTGAAAGAGGCTATTTTGTAACCGGGGGATTGGGGGAATTCCCCTTATGTTAAAGAGTAATGAGAATCTCTTTGCCTTAAACGACTCAAGGTGAAATTGGAGGACCTGAACCTTATAACCTTGAACGAACTTTAGATAATTCCCCTGCCCACTGCAAACTGGTACTGCCAACTAAAACTCCAGCGGTATTTCCTCGTTTAGCTTTAAATTGAACCTCCTTCTGAACAGGTATACAAACAAATACAGGAAGGGAGTGTCCAAAAAGGCAATCATCACCTTGAAGATGACCCCGCTGACCACCAGGCCGTAAAAAAGGTCCCAGGGGATCACCCCGAAGAGGCAAAGAAGGCCCACAACCGTTACCGTATCGATAATCTGTGAGGAAAAGGTGGAAAAATTATTCCGGAGCCACAGGAACCTTCCCCTGGTAAGGCGCTTCCAGAAATGGTATATGGCGATGTCTACATACTGTGCACACAGATAAGCCAGCATGGATGCCAGAACGGCCACGGGAGACAGGGCAAAGACCTTGCTGAAGAGGACGTCATCAACGGGGGAGCTCTCAATGGCCGGGGCCAGGTCTGCCAAAAGAACGATGCCCATTGAAAAGAAGGAAGCAAAAATTCCGGCCGTTACCACCCTGTTTGCCTTCTGCTGCCCGTAGACCTCAGAGATAAGGTCCGTAATAAGAAATGTGATTGGATAGGGCAATATCCCTACCGATAATTCAAAAAGGGGGGCTCCAAAGACATCGACATCCCCAAAGGGTTGCCAGTAAAAAAACTTCTGGAAGATCAGGTTGGAGACCACCAGGGAGGTAATAAACAGGGCCCCAAGGTAAAGGTAGATCCGGTAAGCCGTCTTCTTATCGGCCGGGCTCATAGTTATTTGATCTTAAGGGTAAAGGGCAGGCGTGCCTGTATTCCTTCCTGCCGGAGGATGTTTTTCAGTTCGCGCAGGGTCTGCAGCCAGTCGGCCCCAAGTTCGGCCTCGATCCATCCCTCACCGCCCATCTGCGTACCTCCCAGATCGTCCATCAGGCGTTCCAGCCCGGATTTATACCGGGGCAGGGATTTGAGCCGGTAGGAACTGATGCCGGCCATTTCCGCTGCCAACTCCAATGCCTCCGGCATCCCGCCAAGTCTGTCCACAAGCCCGTTTTCCAGGGCCTCTGCCCCGCTCCATACCCTGCCACGGGCCAGGCTGTCCACCCTTGAGACCGGGATCCCACGTCCTTCCGCTACCCGCTGGAGGAAGGTGTCGTACGTTTTTTCGATACTTTCCCTGAGGATTTCACGAAAATCCTCCCTCATAGGTTCAAAAAATGAATAGTCCATCGAAAACCGATGGGTCCCCACCTGTTCGGCGTTGATCCCTACCTTATCCGAAAGACCACTGATATTGGGAACCGTCGCAAAGACTCCGATAGATCCGGTAATGGTGCTGGGTTCTGCCAGGATCTTATCCCCTCCGACGGCCAGGTAGTAGCCCCCTGAAGCGGCTATATCGCTAAGCGATACCACTACCGGTTTTTCTTTGCGCGTCAGTTGCAGTTCCCTCCAGATGATATCCGAGGTAAGGGCGCTGCCCCCCGGAGAGTTCACCCTCAGGACCACGGCCTTTACATCCTTATCTTCCCGGACATTCCGAAGTGCTTTTATCATCTGTCCCTGCCCGATGTAATCAGGGCCGCCCTCCCCGTAGAGAATCTCTCCCTGGGCATAGACCACCGCGATTTCATCGGTCCCTCTGTGAACCCGCTTCTTGCGTGAATACCGCATATACCTTTGGAGGGAAATCTTCTCCGGATGCTTTCCCTCCCCACCGCTCTCACGCAGCAATTTTTTCTCATATGTGTCCAGGTAAGCCAGGCCGTCTACCAGTCCCGCTTCAAGGGCCATTTCCGGATGCCGCCCGCCCAGGGTGTCAGCTACCTGATCCAGGCTTTCAGGGGTCAGACCACGGCTTTCTGCGATCTCATCCCGCACGCTCTGCCAGATGGATCCCAGCAGGCTTTGAATTTGTTCCCGGTTGCTTTCACTCATCTCACTGGACAGGAAGGGCTCCACGGCACTCTTGTATTCCCCGTGGCGCACTACTTCCATTTTTACCCCGGTTTTATCCTGAAAATCCTTAAAATACAATACCTCGGCAGCAAGCCCCTTGAAATCCATGCCTCCGACCGGGTTGATGAAAATACTGTCCGCAATGCTGGACAGGTAATAATCGCGCTGCAGGAAAAGGTCCCCATAGGCATACACGAATTTTCCGGATTTTTTGAAATCACGGAGGGCATCGCGCAGGGCCTTGGTTTGAGCCATGCCTGCAATCAGGTACGGGTTGTTGATGCTGATACCTGCAATTCGCTCGTCCGACCGGGCAATAGCCAGGGCCTTGGTGATCTCATCCAGCCCCATGGCCGGGTCGTAAAAAAGGGAGAAAGGGTCCTCGGGATCCAGGCCTGAATGCTCCTTTACAGGATAGGGAAACTTGAGTTCCAAAACGGACTTGTCCTTTACGCGAACCTCGTCGGCGGAACCTGCAAGCGTAATAAACACCATGAACATAAAAAACAGGATTCCCAGGGCAAAAAGGGTCCCCAGAATGGAAGCCAGCAAGTTTCTCAGAAAGGCCATAGCAATTTTGAATCGTATCCCGCAAAGATATGGATTCAGTATGTAAGTTAAGGCGATACGTTGCTCTGGCCGAGAATCCGTTTATACCCGGGAGTGCTGCCGGAATTCAGGAGGTTTTCCGTACTTTGGCAGGGATGGAAAAGGGAAAGGTCATAGCATATATCTCGCTGGGAGGCAATCTGGGCAACCGGGCGTTCCACCTACAAAAAGGCC
>CBDUBB010000160.1:0-5942 GCA_965365265.1 uncultured Flavobacteriaceae bacterium | reverse complement strand
CGTGGTTATGGCGGCGGTTGCGGGCCGTGATGCCCTTGCTAGAAAGGTTTCGACGCTATCTGACCAACAAGTTAGGTTTGCCATTGGAAGACATCCGGATCATTGACACGGTGCCCATGCCCGTCTTCAAAACAGCTCGTTCAGGGCGTGGTTCCGCTGAACAGGCAGGGCCTCCTCCTTAAAATGGTGGGCGTAGACCGCGTCCAGGTAATCCAGGATGCCGGCAGCCGATCCAACCTGGGCGTGGTCAGGTCCGGCCGGGGTAAGCATGCTCCTGGTTACCCCTTCTTTGAAGAAGTGTGACTGGTTTTCCATCTTCCCGATGAGGGACCCCTTCACATATAGAACCCCAAGGTGGGGCCCATACGTCTTGTAGGAGGAAAACATATAGATATCCACGTCCAGGTCCTTCAGGTCGGGAAGGCCATGCGGGGCCCAGCCCACCCCGTCCACCACGGAAAGGGCACCGTGCTGGTGGGCCATTCTTGTGATATCCTTTACGGGGTTCAGGTCCCCGATCACATTGGAGCAATGCGGGTAAGCTATCATGCGGGTACGGTCGGTCAAAAGGCTTTCCAGCACTTCTGTATCCAACACCCCGGTCTTTGGGTCCACATGCCATTCAATGATCTTCATACCACGCTGGCCCAATCGCCTCCAGGCCCCGGCATTGGCCTCGTGGTCCTGGCAGGAGACGATGATCTCATCACCCTCCTTCCACATGGGGCGCATAGCATTGGCCAGCACGTATGCGTTCTGGGTGGTGGAGGGGCCGAAGTGGATTTCAGACGGGTCCACATTCAGGTATTCCGCCATCCTCCGGTAGGATTCGTCCATCATGGCCCCGGCTTTTTCCGAAGCAGGGTACGGGTAGTAGGGCTGCACCTTGTTTTTCATATAAAAGTCGGTCAGGCGGGTAATGACCTGCCGGCAGGGATAGGAGCCACCGGCATTTTCAAAGAAGGCCCACCCTTGAAGGGAAGGTTCTTCAAAGGCGGGGAACTGGGAGCGGATGAACTTAAGGTCAGGTGTCATAAAAGTCGTTTGAGAATCGTTGTTTTAGTTTGATTTGTATGGAAGCAATGCCAGCATCAGGGATCGCTATCAATGATACGGAGAATCTCCCGGATAAGGGCCTGGCCCTTTTCAAGATTGTTTTCATAGCGCTTAAGGCGGTAGAGGAAATCGTCTGTAAGGTTCTCATAGGCGATCTCCGAAAACAAGGCGTATTTATTGCTGGGCAGCCTACTGGACTCTTTCCAGCCCAATCCTCCGTACCTGTCGATGTCTTTAAGGGGGTAGCGGGGGGTCAGATAGGGCACAATGTCATCCTCTGTCTTTTGCTTGACCCCGGAGTAACTTTCATCAATCAGCCCCATTACCCGGGTCCAGTCGTAGAGGGCATCCTTCAGGGCCTGATTTGTGATCAGTTGCAACCCGCCGGATTGCACGAGGTCGGAAAGCGCATTTTGGGAGGGGATAAACCGATGATATTCCACTGAAAAAAACACGATGCTGTCCAGGTTTACCTTCTCCAGCGCTTCCCGGGGCTGGCCGAAGAATTCCATCAAAAGCAGGTTGGCATGGCGGTTCTTTGCCACCACTTCGAGCGTGCTGTCAAGCTCGGCCTGATTTGCCAGGAATTCCTGTCTCAGGTTTTCGATGATCCCCCTTTCGGCCCTGCGGTCTTTCCGCTCCTCGTTCCAGTTGTCGATCTGAAGGGCAATCAATATCCCGATCACTACCAGGAAAACCTCTCCGGTCGCATAAAGCAGGTATCTGCTGAACCTGCTATTTGTAATCAGTTGTTGGCGGATTTGTCCGAAAAGGCGGATCACTCTTTCAGGTTTTCAAGTTCAGTATTAATGGAGGTGATCACGTTTTGTACTCCTTCAATGGTACTCTGGTAGACTTGTACTCCATAGTTGCGAAAACCCCTTAAACCGGACAGGTAATTGATGAATTCCGTATCCGATTTCATCCTTTCGAAATCAACGGGGTACACCATGGGGATTGCACCCTCCTTATACCTCAAATACCGGGCATTAAAATGAAGGGTCTGCTGGTTGTATATGGCCCATTCTATCTTTAGCTGATCCTCGATCAGATAGGTAAAACGCCTGTCGTAAATGTCTGATATTTCCCTTTTCAGAGAATCATTAGTAAGGATATCTCCCTGGCCTTTAAGGCTTTCGTACGTGGTCCTTCTGAACCTGGGAACATGGAAAAAGTTAATGTAGACACTGGCGCTATCGATTTTGGGTGAATAAGGTTCGTCCTTCTCTATGGCTTCCAGCAATATCTGGTAATTGGTTACCGTACTTTCATTGAGGGATTTGCCAAACCGAAGGTCATCGAGCGTTTCCTGAAGGTCAGACCGCAGGTCTTCCAGCAGGGCAATTTCCTCTTGCAGGAGCTTCCTGTTTTCATTCCAGTTGTCTACCTGCAGGGCAATGAGTATCCCGATAACCACCAGCAGTATTTCACCAATGGCATAAAAGAAATATTTACCTGTTTTATTATTGGCAAGCAGTTGTTGACGGACCTGGCGGAAGAAGCGAAACATGGCATTAATGGTATTTCTTCAGCATCTTTTCCACGGCCTTCTCTGGAGAAACGCTGCTTAAGGCCTGTTCGATCAGGTCCCTCACCAGCGAATCAACAGATTCCTCCGCGCACCCCAGTTTGACCGCCAGGGATTTACAGAGGAAGAGTTCCTTTTCGTCGATCTGGCCGTCCACCATCATAACCGTTACCAGATCATAGAGGTGTTCGATCCGCTCTGCCGGGGTTTTTGGGGTAACCAGCGGAACAGCTTCCGGATTTCTGATGATCTTTGTGACTTCTTCTGTGGACATATGGAACCTTTCGGCCAACCCAATGACCAGGTCCATTTCGGACCGGTCCACATCCCCATCGGCCCGGGCCACCGCAAAGAGGTTTTTAAAATGGCTTCTACGCTTCTTTTTGTCGTAGCTGTTGAAGAGATTCAGTAATCCCATAGTGATTCAATTGTTCGTTCAAACTCGAAATAGGCAGCTGTTGGATGATCCGGGAAATTCGGTCTGGATTCATCAGGGCAATAGCTGCCTGCGTCGCACTTAAATATAGCCAAAACTTTCATCCCGGTATTCACGCTGGTTAAAAGAAGATGGGCCGCTTCTGTTTGAAGATGATCATTGCCCCGAAATACGGATTGATACGGAAGGAAGCATGGCCAGACAATTCGAAAGGGATTTCTGTAAAGAGGACCAGGGTCGGCCTCCCCTGAGTTCTAAGCCACAAGCTTTCCGATGAATTTGAGGCAGCCCACGGCTACAGATCCGACGACAAGCCCCACCACAAAATCCTTCAGCAAGGAAGGTATACCCTGGAGGAAGTGGTGCATGAATTCCAGGTTGTGGTTGAAGATGCCCCCGGAAACAAGCAGCAGGGCCAGGGTACCGATAACAGAGAGTCCTTTAATGACCCAGGGCAGGGCATTGACCATAAACCTCCCCACCTTGTCCGACAGGCCATCATCCCCGTCCTTCCAGTTGATAAGCCTGCAGCCAATGTCATCCATGCGAACGATAAGGGCTACGATCCCGTAGACCCCTATGGTGGCCAGTATGGCAATGGCAGACACCACAAGGACCTGGGTTAGCAGGGGTTCCCCCACCACGGTGCTCAGGGCGATGATGACAATTTCGATGGACAGGATAAAGTCCGTGAGCACGGCCTGACGGATTTTATTTTTTTCCAGTTCCGGCAGCTCAGCCTGCGTAACGGGTTGAACCTCTGCCTCCGGTTCGGAGTCCTTGTGATGGAAAAAATATTCGATGATCTTCTCGGCTCCCTCATAGGCGAGGTAAACGCCCCCGAGTACGAGGATGATGGTTACCGCAATGGGCAGGAAGGCACTCAAAAGGAAGGCTATGGGAAGGATGATCAGCTTGTTAAGGAAAGAGCCCTTTATGATGGCCCAAAGCACCGGCAGTTCCCGACTGGCTACAAAGCCTGTAGCCTTTTCCGCATTAACTGCCAGGTCGTCCCCAAGGATTCCCGCAGTCTTTTTGGTGGCAATTTTGCTCATGGAAGCCACATCATCCATGAGCATGGAAATATCGTCCAATATTGCAAAAAAACCGGAAGCCATGCCCTTGTTCGATTAAGTTTTAAAATTAGGCTTTTTGGCAAATAAAATCCAATCCCCTGTGGAAAGCCCGAAAGAACCGTGGAAACAGGTGTCCATACCCTTGAAATGGTCGGGCGCCCTGCACAGCTTTAAATCACTTTGCAGAGTCCTGTTTTTCAAGATCATTCAACCGAACCCATTTAAGGCGGATTTTTGGGTATCGGTCCGTAACCGGATTCAGAATAAGCGTATCTGCGTCAAAGATGTATTTCCGCTTCGCCACCGTACCCCACATATTCTGAAAGTTGGCCGATTCAATATGATGCTCAATGGTTTTCAGCGAATCATTCACGCGATACTGACCGAAGTAAACGAAGTTGTCCGCCAAATGTCTCAGGTCCCTGACAGTCAGGCTATCGAGGCCTCCCTTGCCCTCGAACTGATAGGATTCGTACTTGTCGGTTACATGATGAACCCCCATTCCCCCTTTGCCGTCATAGAGGATGAACCCCTGTCGGTTCTTATAATGGTCCTCCCTTGGGACCCAGGCGGCTGTTGAATTTATTTTAATATCGACCACATGGAGCCTCCACCTTCCGGTAAACTTTTCAAAGTCGGATTCTTCTTCCACAACCCCGCAGGCCAGAAAGATAATTGGGATAAAAAGTAGAAGGAAGTGAGTTGTCTTCTGCATTTTGAAATTTCCTTGGGTTACATTGAATTACCGGCACTTGCCGGATAAGCCATACCGGGGAATGGCTAGAGGTTGAATTCCGTCACCTGGTCATTCCTGTCGAAAATATGCGGGTAATGTTCTTTTATGTTCTGTATCATGAATTCGACCGGGACATCCTCAAAATGCCCGTAGTCGTCCGTGTATTCCATAAACAGGCTACCCTCCCTGTTGTATTGTTGCAGGAACGAATTGTTTTCGCCATCAAACTCCAGGGGCGCCACCCTGAATTTCTCGCAGAGGGTCTTGTTGAAGGCGGGGGAGGCTTTAAGCCATTTATCATTAAGGTAAATATTGACCATTCCGTGGGGTGTCAGTTCATTGGAACCAAATTTTTCAGTCAGCCGCTCCACCGCAATATGGTTTTTGACCTTTCCCAAATGCAGTCTCGCAGGGACCCCCACCGCCCTGAGGCAGGCGATAAGGAGGATGGACTTTTCCACACAGTTCCCCGTGGGTTTTCCGGCAATCACACTGGCTTTAAATTTTTCCCTGGCAAGGCTTATGTGGTATGGGTTGTACTTCCACTGGTCCCGTATCTTCAGATAGAGGCCAACGGCCTTTTCCTTTTCCGACAGGGACGGGTCCTTAAACTCGGCGATGAGGTCCTGGAGGGCCTTATTTTCAAAGTCGAAATAATAAGAGGGTTCCAAATACTTCATTTGGATTATTTCAATTTATCGTTCTGCCTGGTAGTATGGTGTTATTCTAATGATTCCCACTACAAGCAGCCTTTTCTATCCGGGTTAACCGCGCTCCTGCCACATGTGGCAGGAGGTATTAAAGGACCGGGGATTTTTTAATGACAGTTTTTGTAGGTTTTAAGTACACACAAGATACTATTTATCCGGGCGGGTTTCCATCCGCCAGCCTTATTTTGCAATAAAGCGGAGAACCGCCTCCAGGGTTTCTTCGGGATTTTCCTCCATGGGCACATGTCCGGAGTTTTTGAGGATCACCAGGGTGTCATTGGGCAAATCCCTCTGGAACCGGTAGGCGCTTTCCACAGGGATCAGCCCGTCTTCCTCCCCCCAAAGGATCAGGGTAGGTTGAGCAATGGTTTCGATCTGTCGGAGAAGGCTGGTGTCAGAG
>CBDUBB010000159.1:0-5958 GCA_965365265.1 uncultured Flavobacteriaceae bacterium | reverse complement strand
GCTCTCCCAGGGACGGGAAGAAGACCACGGGCGTATCATCCGCGAACTGCGGGAGCGCGGTGGGGGTTCCCAGGCCATAGCAAACGCAATGGACAGGCCCGAGCCCCTTTAAGATTAGCCGGAAAATAGGTATCTTTAAAAAAACAACCGCCATGTTAGAAAGTAAGTTCTGGCAGGGCTTCTTTGCCCTTGCCCCCCTGATCTCAATGGTCCTGCTCTTTGCCGGATATGGGGTATTCCTTTTTTCAATTCTAAGCAACCTGCCGGCAGGAGGGGAACCGGACCCCTCCACCATTTTGGGTAGCGTGGGGGTTTTCATGATCACCATTTTTATCATGGTGGTACTTTCCCTGGGAAGTATGGTATTCTATATCGTACATGCCGCCAACAATCCAAACCTCCGTGAGAACAACCTCCTGCTGGTCTGGATCCTGCTCTTTATTTTCGCCTCGGGCATCGGACAGTTAATTTACTGGATCATCGAGATCCTCAGCAAGCCAAACAGGGCAACCCCTTCACCCTCTTAGTCATGGGCTCGCGAAGAACCTTCCTTAGGCATGCGGCTCTCGGCGCAGCTGCTATTAGCACTCCGTACCTGGGAACCTTTGCAGCGGAACTCCAAACCGCAGGGAACCTGAAAGACCTGAGGATTTCCCTGGCACAGTGGTCCCTGCACCGGAGCCTGGAAAAGGGAGAACTAAAGGCCGGGGATTTCCCAAGGATTGCCAGAGAAACCTATGGGATCGGAGCGGTGGAATATGTCAATCAGTTCTACAGGGATTATCTGGGGAAGCATGCCCTGTGGAACCGACTCCGGCAACAGGCCGACTCGGAAGGGGTCAAGAGCCTGCTGATCATGGTAGATGAGGAAGGCGAGCTGGGGGCACCGGATGATATGGACCGAAGGGTTGCCGTGCACCGTCACGGAATCTGGCTAGAGGCCGCAAAGCAACTGGGTTGCCATTCCATACGGGTAAATGCCTTTGGTTCAGGCTCCCGGCCTGACCTTAAAAATGCCCTGGTGGACGGACTGGGGAGGCTGGCAGAAATAGGGGCTGACGAACGCATCAATATCCTGGTGGAAAACCATGGATACCACACTTCCGATGCCGCCTTTATCATAGATATCATCCGTGAGGTTGACAATCCCTATCTGGGAACCCTCCCTGATTTTGGCAACTGGTGTCTCAACAAAGAATGGGGCAGTACCCAGGGCGGAACCTGCACAGAATCCTATGATCCGGTTATGGGGGTAAGCGAATTTTTACCTCATGCCAGGGGGGTGAGCGCCAAATCCTATGATTTTGACAGCGATGGCAATGAAACCCTCCTGCCCTACCGGGCCCTCCTGCAAAAGGTGAAGGACTCGGGCTTTGCCGGCCACATAGGAATAGAATACGAAGGGAACCGGCTCAAGGAGCCCGAAGGTATCCGGGCTACCAAGGCACTGATTGAGAAGACCTGGAGCCAACTGGATTGAGGTTATGGAACCAATAGAGATCCTGGACTACCAACCCCGGTTCCGGGAGGCATTCCGGACACTCAACGAATGGTGGATTCACCACTATTTCGAGATGGAGGAAAAAGACTACCAGATCCTCCACGACCCGGAGACCTATATCCTGAACAAGGGCGGGCATATACTGGTTGCCCTGTATAAAGGTCGGCCTGCGGGGGTCTGTGCGCTGCTGCCATCAGATCGGAACGAATTTGATTATGAACTGTCGAAGATGGGGGTGGCCCCGGATTGCCAGGGCCTTGGAATCGGGACCGCCCTGGGAAGGGCCATTCTTGAAAAGGCACGTGGAATTGGAGCTAAACGGGTGTTCCTTGAAAGCAATACCATTCTGGAGCCCGCTATCCACCTGTACCGAAAACTGGGGTTCAGGGAAATTCAGTCCGGGGACTCCCCCTACCGCAGGTGCAACATCCAAATGGAAATCGCACTGTAGGCCCTATTAACCTTTCGCATTAAAAAAGAATTACAGCTCATACCCCCACCTACAATTCGGGGATAAAGACTGGGATATACTTTACCCCTTCTTCTTAGTCCGAGATAACAAAAACTCGCCTAGCATGAAACCAATACTCTATTTTGTTCTAAGCGGTTCCGCCTTGCTAGGGACGTCCGCGAACCTGGACTCCAATACCTCAACCCTCCTCCTTTCAGGTTTTATACCCTTTGCTAAATCACCTTCCAGAAGGCGATCAGAAGAAATAATCCTATTTTTAGTTTCAATCCAACCATGTAAAATTTATTCCTATGAAGGATCGGGTTCAGTCAATGATACGACAAATGAGAGAAATCCAATCGGGCAAGCTTTGGGTGGGCACTACCTATGAGCAAACATTGCACAAAATTGACGCAGCACAGGTTTTCAGAAGACCCCTGGATAATCTTCACAGTGTAGCAGAGATAATCTCACACCTGACCTTTTGGCGGATGGAAACCGTACTCAAAGTCAAATATGGAACGGGGAGTAAAACGGACGATTGTGAAGAAAACTGGCTGCCTAATGACAAACTTGAAGCCCTGGGTTGGAAGAAATTAAAATATGATTTTGACAAAAGCCTGACACTACTGATTGATTTACTGCAAGATAAAGAGGATGATTTCCTTGCTGAGGAATATTACGACCCTGATTTCGGCGGTTTATTCCCCTATGAGTTTGTGTTAAACGGAATGTTACATCACGATCTGTATCATTTGGGGCAGCTTGGGCTGATAATCAAATTACTGAATGCAAAAGATTGATCCTGGGCGAGAACGTATTTACGTTTAATCGTTTATCACCCCCGGAACCCAATGGAATACCAAAGAACCGGGCATGAGCGGCAATGACATGAACATGGGCCCGCCAACCTTTGAAAGGGTCAAATTTGAGGTGGACACAGAAGACCTCCGCCTGCGAATCCGCTTCTAACTCATAATTCAACCAAAACCCTGCCTCTTTGTGTCGGTTCAAAGGGCGTGCCCTGCGAGCCGGGACTTCCTCTTCTTTAGAATTTTCTTCCCACCTCCTTAGTAAATTCAGAACCTTCGTCCTACCATGACCCGATTTTTTTAAAGTCCTTGTGTGACTAAAGGGGTGGTGCCATTTATAAAAAAGTGAAAAATATGGTAGGGTTTTCATCGTTATGGTTGTTAAATACACCCAAATCTTAAAAATCAAGTCTATGAATTCTACAAATTTCACTTTCACAAACGTTTCAAAAATCTGGAAAACAATCTTGTTTATACCTGTGCTGGTATTGTTTATAGCATGTGGCAAGGACGATGATTCTTTTGCAAGAGTAACTGTCAACGGAACCTTACTTCAGGCCGATGCCTCGGATTTTACCGTTGGGGACCGCTCGGATTTTAACGGAGATATAGACGCCAGCTTTACGGGTAATGGGGGAACCGCCATCCGCGTGTTTACCTGGAACAACAACCTGACTACCGCCGATTACAATGCGGATATCACAGCTACTTCTGAAGGGTCCTTCCAGATGATTGTGGAGGATTCCGAAGGAGTGGTCGTTTTGGACAGGACCATTGAGGGTTCTAGCGAGCCGGACACCATAGGAGGCGTAACCGGGGCCGGGGCATCCGGCATCTGGACCGTAACCATCCGGGTGACCAACTTCAGCGGAGACGGAAGTTTTTCCCTCAGCGAGGGGAACTAAGTACAGGTCCATACAAATTACAAGGCGCTGCGGGCAAACCCCCAGCGCTTTTTTATTGTATTGAAACCGGGATTCAATCACTCCCCTGGGCAGTGACAACCTTTCTTTAGCCATGCCTGCAATATGCCGTCGGGGCTATGTTGTTCTGAAGTAACTGCGCGTATTCTCCCCTCCCCCCTCCATTTAAAGTCATGTAAATCGTCCGGCAGCCGGAGGCTGCATAGTTTCATCGCCCTGAATTTTCTCATAAGCGATTTGAATATGCCATAAGGTTTCAATTGGTTTTATCGATACATTTTATACATTTATAAAGACCTATACCATTGCCGATGACCATTACCCAATTACAATACGTCCTTGCTGTGGCCGAGTACCGGAACTTTACCCTGGCAGCCGAAAAGTGCTTTGTGACCCAGCCCACCCTAAGCATGCAGGTGCAGAAACTGGAGGACGAACTCGATATTCAGATATTTGACCGGGGCAAAAAACCCATCTCCATCACCGAGGCCGGTCAGAAAATTGTGGATCAGGCGCGCAACATCGTCAATGAGGCAGCGAGGATCCGGGACATCGTCGACCAGGAAAAGGGATACATAGGGGGGACGTACACCCTGGGGATCATCCCCACAGTCATGCCCACCCTGCTGCCCATGTTCCTGAAGACCTTTATAGACCGGTACCCAAAGGTCCACCTGGTCATCCGGGAACAGAATACGGAACAGATCATCAAAAACCTGGCGGAGGGGCATCTGGATGCGGGCATTGCAGCCACTCCCCTGGCACAGGAATTCCTGGTGGAGCGGCCGCTCTATTACGAACCCTTCGTTGCCTACACGCCCTCCGGACACCGGTTGGCCACTTCCGGCAAGCTCAACCCGGAAGATCTGGATTTGTGCGACATCCTATTGCTTGAAGACGGGCACTGTTTCCGGGACGGGGTCATCAATCTGTGTAAGGCAACCGGCCAGGGGGAAGAAGAGCGGTTCCAGTTGCAAAGCGGCAGTTTCGAAACGCTTCTGAACCTCTCGGACGAACATATGGGCATGACCCTCCTTCCCTATCTGCACACCCTAGGACTGGATGAAAAACGAAAGGCGAACCTTCGGTTCTTCGAGGACCCGCCTCCGGCCAGGGAGGTGAGCCTTATTTACCATAAAAAGGAATTGAAACATCAGATAACAGAGGTGCTCCGGGAGGTAATTTCCGCAGTGGTGCGGGGGGCAATAACCTTCCAGGATGTAAAGCTCATCAGTCCAACCCCATCCAGGAAGGCCTCCTGACGGGATTGACTGAAAACAAAAAGCCCCGCGATTGCGGGGCTGTTTTTAAACTGGTAAATAAACAAGTGTTTGCTGAAGTTCAGGCTTGTCCGTTACGAACAGCATCAGCCATTCTTTTAGTTCAACAAGTTCACTGGGTAGGAGTCGGTCAATTGCCTTTTTAAGTTCCCTGCTGAAGAGACGGGCATCGAAACTGACTTTTTGGAGCACGGTTTTAGTGTACTCCAGCATACCTATTGCCATTGTTCAGATTGTTTTAAGTTAGTTTGTCTTTTCAAAATTAAGTCGAAACGAACTTATTTTATTGTATAAATTCCGTTAAAATTTTAATATTTAGTATAAATATTCGATAAACTACTGCGAATTCCTTGCCAACAACCCGAAACATTCCGATCCGTTTTCTAGGCATTGCACTCCTGCTTGCAGGTGTTTTTTCAGGATGCTCTACCCAGCGCAAGACACATAAATTCCTCGGAAAACAGCTCCAGTATATCGAAGAAGGCGAGCAATTCACGGGTTTTTTAATGGTGGATGCCAACCAGGGGGATACGCTTTACCGGTGGAATGCCGGAAAGTACTTCACCCCGGCCAGCAACATGAAGGTTTTTGCGCTCTACGTCGGCTTGAAAACGCTTCCCGTCCGGGTACCCGCCCTGAAGTATCAAGTCCGTTCAGATACGCTCCATGTGCTTGGGACCGGAGACCCATCTGCACTGCACCCGGTGCTTAATAATTCCACGGCAGTTACCTTCATGAAATCATTCACCCGCCTTGTGTTATACCCCGGGAATTTCCGGGAACCAGCCTGGGGCACGGGATGGGCATGGGATGATTTTGACCGGTACTATATGCCGGAGCGATCCGCCCTTCCCCTCTATGGGAATGTGCTCCAACTGGTGCGGGAAGGAGCTGACCTAAACGTAATCCCCCCCCTGTTCAGGGATAGTATCGTCCTTGACGCTAAACCATTCCGAAGAAATGCGGGCAAAAACCTGTTTTACTACCAGCC